>NZ_JBMPQA010000014.1:0-113242 GCF_049725055.1 Pseudactinotalea sp. Z1739
TCGCCTGATATGTGGGGCTTGTTTGTCAAGTGGGCAGGGTGAAGCGCCGCCGGACTGGCCGTGTCTGGCGGCGCTTCGTCGTTCGCTGGGGGCGGGTCGGGGTGCGGCGTGTCTGGTGACGCGTGGTCAGTCTGATATGCGCGGGTTGGTTACCGCATGACCGTGTTCCGGCGAGAGCGTCCGAGCGTGTCTGAGGTCGAGCGTGGCCGGCGGGTGCCGGCTGCTCACAGGCGAATCGCTGGTGCGCTCCTCACGCTGCATGCTCCCCGGCCCGGTGGCCGGCGAACGAGCTTTCGGGTGGCTAGTCCATGGTGGCCAGGGACCAGCACCAGCCGGCGAGTTCGCGGGCGATCGCGGTGTTGGCGATGGTGTGCTTCTTCTTGTGGCTGGTCAGGACCTGCCAGCGGTGGTGCAGGCGCCGGTTGCCGGCGTCGCCGCGCGCGGCCACGGTGGCGGGCGCCAGGGCCCACCGGTCCCGCATGGTCTTCCCGGGCCGGTAGGCGCTCTTGTGGTGCCAGGCGGCCTCGATCAGCAGCCGGCGGGCGTGGGTGTTGCCGGTCTTGGTGATCGCACCCAGGTGTCGGGTGCCGCCCGAGGAGTGCTCACTGGGCACCAGGCCGAGGTAGGAGGCGATGGTGCGGCCGGTGAACCGGTGCCAGTCGCCGATCTCCACCGCGAGGGCGAACCCGGTCAGGGTGGAGATCCCGCGCAGGCAGCCCAGCCGGCGAGTGGTCGCGGTGAACTCGCTGTCCGCGGCCGCGGTGAGGATCTCGCGGTCGAGGCGGTCCCGGCGGGCACCGATCGTGGTGACCGCGTCGTAGGCGGCGTCGAACGCCGCCAGAGTCCCGGCCCCGGCATCCTCGAGCCCCTCCCAGCGGACCCGCCGCAGCCACGCGTCGTGAACCCCGGTCCAGGCCGCCTTGCCCTGGTCGTAGACGATCCCCCGGCGCAGCAGCAGCTTGCTCAGCCGGTGCCTGGCAGCCATCAACTCCACCCGGGCGTCATCACGGGCACGCACCAGGTCCCGGGCGGCCTCCTCGGCCACCGTCGGGACGCGCACCGCCACCAGCTCCTCCATCCGCAGCAACCGCGCCAGAAGCAGCGCGTCGCGCTTGTCGGTCTTGACCCGCTCCCCGGCGGGACGCAGGATCTTCGATGGCGCCGCGACCGTGACCGGCACCCCCGCCGCGATCAGCTTCCGGGCGAGCCCGAAACCCGTCGGGCCCGCCTCGTACGCTGCGTGCACCGGCCCATGACCAGCCGCGATACCTGCCACCCACTCGGTGACCTGCCCGCCATCCGCAGGTAGCCCCACCTCGATCAACTCACCGGTCGAGGTGTCCAACGCCGCCGCTCGCACGCTACGCGCGTGCACATCCAACCCAATCGCCGTAACCTCACTGAACACCAGGGCCTCCGCTGCATGTCGGCACCCCCAGCCACTCTGGGGGATGATCCACGAATCTGCACCGTGAGGCCCTGGACCCGTCAAGACTCAGAACCCCACCACCCTCATATGGTCTGAGCCTGCGCCCGGGCGTATCGTGTCCGGATGAGTGAGTCGACGCCTCCGCTGCAGCCGGTCCTTGCCCCCTCCCAGGTCGAGTTGGGCCTCGACACCTTCGGGGACGTCACCGTCGACACCTCCGGCGCCCCGCGCACCCAGGCCCAGGTGCTGCGCGAGGTGGTCGAGCAGGGCGTGCTGGCCGACGAGGTCGGGGTGGGCGCGATCGGCCTGGGCGAGCACCACCGCGACGACTTCGCCATCTCCGCCCCGGAGATCGTGCTAGGGGCCATCGCCAGTAGGACCGAGCAGATCCTGCTGGGCACTGCCGTCACCGTGCTGAGCTCGGATGACCCGGTGCGGGTGTACGAGAAGATGGCCACCCTGGACGGCATCTCATCCGGGCGTGCCGAGGTCACGCTGGGGCGGGGATCGTTCACCGAGTCCTTCCCGCTGTTCGGCCTGGACCTGACCGACTACGAGAAATTGTTCAGCGAGAAGCTCGACCTGTTCGCCGACCTGCGCTCGGAGGGCCCGGTCAGCTGGGAGGGAACGGTTCGGGGTCCGCTGCAGGGCGCCCAGGTGTACCCCAAGACCGAGGCCGGGACGCTGCGCACCTGGATCGGGGTGGGCGGGTCCCCGGAGTCGGTGCTGCGGGCGGCGCGCTACAACATCCCGATGATGCTGGCGATCATCGGAGGCGACCCGGCCCGGTTCGCGCCCTTCGCCGACTTGTACCGGCGCGCCCTGGGCGAGTTCGGTCTGCAGGAACTCCCGGTGGGGGTGCACGCCCCGGGATTCGTGGCCGCCACCGACGATGAGGCGCGCGAGTTGATGTTCCCCCACTTCAAGGCCAACCGGGACCGGATCGGCGGGGAGCGTGGCTGGCCACCGACCACCCGCTCCGACTTCGAGGCCGAGGTGGCCTCCGGAGCGGTGTTCGCCGGATCACCGGAGACGGTGGCTGCCAAGATCGCCCGCACCGTGCGTCAACTCGGACTGTCCCGGTTCGATCTCAAGTACAGCAACGGGCCGATGCCGCACGTCCACACGATGGAGGCGATCCGACTGTACGGCACCGAGGTGATCCCGCGGGTGCGCGAGTTGCTCGCCGGCGGCGCCGACTAGCCGGGGCGACCAGTGGCGCCGGTCAGGGCTCGATGATCACCTTGCCGGTGGCGTGGCCGGACTCGACCAGGGCCAGCGCCTCGCGGGCCTGGTCCAGGCCGAAGGTGTGACTGACCTGAGGCGTGATCACCTGATAGCCGATCACATCGGTGATCTTGGAGAGGGACTCGGGGTCGGCCTCCCGCCCCGACCCACCGAGCGCAACCGCGGTGTCCCCGTCGGCCGCGGAGACGATCAGGCCCGGCGACTTGGCCACCGCGGCGAGGTCACGCAGGGCCTGCCCCCCGACCAGGTCCACCAGCAGGTCCGCGCCCTCGGGCAGCAGGTCGCGCACCGCGTCGGCCGCCCCCGCACCGGCTGCCACGAACACCGCGCCGGTGGACTCCACGAGTTCCCGCTTACCCTCGGAGGCCACACCGATCACGCGGAACTGGTGCACCCGACCGATCTCGGCGGCCAGGTGCCCGACCCCGCCGCCGGCGCCCAGGATCACCAGGCTCTGCCCCTCCTCCAGTTCGATCTGGTGGGTGAGGTCGTAGGCAGTCGTTCCGGCCACCGGGATCAGGGCGGCGGTGGCGAAGGAGATGTCCTCCGGCTTGGCCACCAGGTCGGCGGCGTCCAGGAGGGTGTGGTCGGCGAATCCGCCCTCGCCGTGAGCGACCAGCCCGAGCACCTCGTCCCCGGCCGTCAGGTCCGCCACGTCCGCGCCCACGGCGGTGACCACCCCGGCGACTTCCCGGCCCATCGGCACCGGAACCGGCTCGCGGGTGCCCAGCAGGCCCTGGCGGATCTTCCAGTCCACGGGGTTCACCCCGGCTGCCTTGACCTGCACGGTCACCTGGCCGGTACCCGGCTCGGGCACCGGCCGTTCGGTGAGTTTCTCGCCGTCGGGTCCGCCGTAGGTGGTGAAGACGTACTGCCTCGACATCGTGTGATTCTCCTCGGCTCGGTTCAGAAGGCGGATGGGCGCGCGGTGTAGCCGGCCTTGGCGATAGCGGCGACCAGATCGTCGGTGGTGGCGACCTCGGGGTCGTGCACGACCTCGACGCGGGCAGAGGCGAAGTGGACCTTCACCGAGTCCACACCCTTGACCTTGCCGACGCGCTTTTCGATCTTGGCCACGCACGAGGGGCAGGAGAAGCCTTCGGCCCGCAGGATCGTGGTGGTCGTGTTACTGGTGGTGGCGCTCATCGTGGCGCTCCTTTCGTGGTTGTCTGGGTCCGTTCCGGACACCTCGCCCGGGCTGGTGATACTCAAACTACGCACGTTGGGACTCCATCTCCTTGATACAGATCAAGTCCGACGGCAGTCCCGCCCGGTTCCTCGTGGCCGGGTTCAGCGATCGGTACGGACCTGCTCGGTGAGCCGAGCACCCGGCACCGGCCCGTGCACCACAAGCACCTCATCGGCCACCCGGGACCGGCGCACCTGCTCGGCGATCGCCACCGCCGCGGTGTGATCGGCCGCGAGCGCGGCGATGGTGGGACCGGACCCGGAGACGATTGTGGCCAGGGCATCGGTACCCTCGAACGCGGCCAGCACCTGCGTCAGGTGTGGGCGCAGGTGCACCGCCGGTTCGGCCAGGTCGTTGACCAGGTGACGGGTGAGTCGACTGGGTTCCCCGGTCAGCAACGCCTTCATCATCGACGGCGGCACGCTCACCCGTCGGTTGGGCGGGATCGTTCCGGAGGCGTCCAGGGAAGCGAACACCTCGGGGGTGGGCAGCCCGGTCTCGCTGACCGCCAGCGCCCAGTGGTATCGCCCACGCGCCAACGCCGGCGTGAGCATGTCTCCCCTGCCCACGCCCAGCGCGGTCTGCCCGGTCAGCGCGAACGGCACGTCCGCGCCGAGTTCGGCGGCCAGGTGGCCCAGTTCCTCCCGGTCCAGGCCGGTGCCCCACAGCTGATCGCACGCCAGCAGCGTGGCGGCGGCGTCGGCGGAGCCACCCCCCATGCCGCCGGCCACCGGGACCTCCTTGGTGATGTGCAGGTGCACCCCCGCGCTGGTGCCGGTGGCATCGGCCAGCAGGGTGGCCGCGCGATGGGCCAGGTTCCGCTCATCGGTGGGCACCCGCTCGGCGTGCCGGCCGCTGACGCTGACGGAGATGTCATCGGCGACCCGGGCGTGCACGTCCTCGAACAGGCTGACCGCTTGGAACACCGTGGCCAACGGGTGGTAACCGTCCCGGCGGACCGGGCCCACTCGCAGACGCAGGTTGATCTTGCCGGGTGCGCGCACATGCACCGCATCCGGCCGGGGCATGGTGGCCGCGCTCACCGGGACTCCTCCGTGCCCTGGGCGGCGCGCTCGCCGGTGCTGCCCACCGCGACTCCGGCTGCCGCGATAGCGGCGAAGCCCGTGATGTCCACCCGCTCCCCACGCAGGGTGGGCTCGATCCCGGCGCGACGCAGCACCTGCTCGGCCCGCGCCGTCGTCCCGGCCCAGGGGGCCAGCGCCGAGCGCAGCATCTTGCGACGCTGGGCGAACGCGGCATCGATCACCCCGAACACCTGCTCCCGGGTGGCGGTGGTGGGCGGCGGATCCCGCCGGACCAGGCGCACCAGGGCCGAGTCCACATTGGGCGCCGGCCAGAACACCGAGCGCCCGATCGATCCGGCTCTGCCGGCCGAGGCGTACCAGGCCACCTTGGCCGAGGGCACCCCGTAGGTGCGCGATCCGGGCGGTGCCGCGAGCCGGTCGGCGACCTCCGACTGGACCATCACCAGGACCTCGCGCAGGCTGGGGAAACGCTCCAGGAAGGTCAACAGCACCGGGACGGCCACGTTGTATGGCAGGTTCGAGACCAGTTTCACCGGATCGGCCGGCAACTCCCCAGGGTCCAGCGCGTCCATGGTGAGCACGGTCAGGTCGGCGCCGCTGCCGGGCGCCTGCACCGCCACCGTCTCCGGCAGCGCCCCGGCCAGCACGGGATCGACCTCCACCGCGATTACCCGGGCACCGGCGTCCAACAGTCCCAACGTGAGGGAGCCCAGACCCGGCCCCACCTCCACCACCACCTCCCCGGGGGTGACCGCGGCGGCGCGCACGATCCGGCGCACGGTGCCGGGGTCGGTGACGAAGTTCTGCCCGAGCGCCTTGGTGGGACGCACGCCCAGGCGCTGGACGAGGTCGCGCACGTCGGAGCCGGTGAGCAGGCGGACATCGGCTGTGGACTGGCTCACACTCACGACCCTAGGGCAGACCCGTCGCCGGTGGCGTCCAGGTAGTCCCGCCACGCGGCGGTGGTGGTGATCTGGCGCGGACCGGTCAGCATCCCGCCGTCCACCGGCAGGGTGATGCCGGTGATCCACGCGGCGTCGGCGGATGCGAGGAACGCGATCGCCGCGGCGATGTCCTCGGGTTCACCGGGGCGGCCCAGCGGGATCAGCGGGGCGTTCCGGTCCGCACCACCGCGCTGACCGTCCCACACCCGGGTGCGCACCGTGCCCGGAGCCACCACGTTGATCCGTAGCCCCCGCGCGGCCAGATCGATCGCCAGGTTCCTGGTCAGGGCAGTCAGGCCCGCCTTCGCCGAGGAGTACGGCTCAGAGCCGAAGGCGGCGAGGCCGTTGATCGAGCTGACCGAGACGATCGAGCCACCCTCCCGCAAGTGCGGTACCACCGCCCGGATACAGCGCATCACCCCGGTCAGGTTCAGATCAAGTTCGTGCGCCCACTCGTCGTCGTCCATCTCCTGGATCGGGGGGTGCGGCCGGGCTCCTCCGGCCACGTTTGCCAACACGTCCAAGCCGCCCGCCCATCGGGCGCCGGTGGTGACCGCCTCGTTCACACTCTCGGTGTTGGTGACGTCGCAGGCCAGGGCCAGGGCGTGGTCGCCCGGGTACTGTGCGGCCACCTCGCCCGCCGCATCGGCGTCGACGTCGGCGAGCACCACCCGGGCACCCTCGGCCAGGAATCGTTGTGCGGTGGCACGTCCGATCCCGTGCCCGGCGCCGGTGACCAGGACGGTGGAACCGGTGAAACGATCCGGAATGGGTGCGGGCATCGAGTACTCCATCGGGTCGGCGGTGCAGGCTCGGTCAGCCTAGCGACCGGACCGACCGACCGCCCGCCCGGGACCGGCTCGCGTCAGCGCAGCCCGAGCACCGAGGAGCAGTGCGGCCACTGGCCCCAACCGGAGCGGGCCTGCAGCGCCTGAGCGCGCTGGGTCTGCTCCGCCGGGGAGGCCTCCGAGGGCAGCCCCGAGCCGCCCACGGACTGCCACGTGGCCACCGAGAACTGGTAGAGCCCGTGGTAGGTGCCCGAGGGGGAGACCGCACGGGGGTTCCCGCCGGACTCGCACTGGGCCAACCGGGCCCAGACGTCACCTGAGACAGAGCCACCACCGGTGGAGTCCGAACCGGACGAACCCGACGAACCGGAGGAACTGGACGAACCCGACGAGCCCGAACCGGACGAACCCGACGAACTTGTGCCGCTGGAACGCGTGGGGGCCGGCTGCGGCGCCGGGCGTACGGCGGTGCCGACTTCCACGACCCGGTCCTGGGGTTCGGTGGTGACCTCCACCCCGATGTGCTTGGTGGACTCGACCTCACCGTCCACCAGGACCTGGGCACTGGTGTAGGTGCGTTCGCCGTCGGCGCCCTCGGCTACCACCCGGGATTGGCCGCGGTACAGGTCGGCGGTCTCGCGCTGGACCGATTCGTGCTCGATGGTCTCGGTGTGGGTGACGCGTTCGTTCTGAACCCGCTGCACGGTCAGTACCGGGGTGCCCTGGTCTCCCATGCTCAGGCTCACCCGGTCGGCCGGGTTGATCTCGATCTCGGCAAGGCGCAGCACACCGGCCAGATCGGCGGTGCCGCTGGGTGAGACGGTGCGCTCCTCACCGTCGATGTGGATCTGCACCGGGCCACCCTGGGTCAGCGGCATGGCCAGTTCGGCACGCCCGGAGGAGCGGGAGGCGGTCATGGCCACCTCGCGGCCGCTGGCTGCGAGGTGCTCCAGGGCCTCATCCGCGGTGAGCGCGGTGGTCCACAGGGTCTCGAACTCACCCTCGACCTGGAACTCGATCTGCTGGGCGCTGCGCACCACCACCTGGGTTCCGTCGCGCAGACGCTCCTGCGGGGCCGGCACCACCAGGTCACGCTCGGCCGGTTCGATGCCCTCGGCCACCAGGAGTGCCTCGATGTCCCGGCTGAACGTGGACACCTCGTGGATCTGCCCGTCGACGTCCAGTTCGACCGTCTTGTGTGCCGCGGCGGTCAGTCCGCCTGCTGCGCCCAGGGCCACGACCAGTACCCCGGCCGCCACCAGCCTGCGACGTCGACGCGGCGTGGCCGCGCCGGCTCCGGCGTCCTCCGTGGCGTGGTCACCGGTGTCCGGCTGCGGGTGGGAACCGTCGTTCGCGGCGGGGGCGTCGGCGGTTACGTCGACGTCGGACCGCGATTGGTCAGGGCTGTCGGATCGCGACTTACGGAAGAGACTCACAAACGTCCTACGGGTCGTGCCGGATCACCGGCGGGAGGGATAGCCGAGTTGGTGCTGAGCGGTCGTCGCGCGGGGCGCAACGTCACCGCGCGACTGTAATCGAATCGTGACCGTCGGGCCAGGGTCTGTGAGCGCACTCACGACCGGCCCAGGGCCAGTCGGCACGGGTTGGCGCCCCTCAGTACCAGTTCCGCTGCTGGGAGTGCGCCCAGGCTGCACAGGGGTTGCCGTACCGGCCGGAGATGTAGTTCAGGCCCCAGGTGATCTGGGTGGCGGGGTTGGTGCGCCAGTCCGAACCGGCCGAGGCCATCTTGCTACCGGGCAGCGACTGCGGGATCCCGTAGGCGCCCGAGGAAGGGTTCTGGGCGCGGTGGTTCCAGTTCGACTCCTTCTGCCAGAGCCGGTCCAGACAGCTGAACTGGTCACTGCCCCAGCCGCGGTCGGCGACCATCTGCCGGGCGATCGACCGGGGGTCACCGGAGTAGGAGCCCGAGGAGGAGGGCTCCGACGAACTGGAGCCGGAGGAACTCGAGGAACTAGAACTTGAGGAACTCGAGGAGCCGGAGCTCGAGGAGCCGGAACTGGTGGGCGTGGGGGTGGGCGCGGGCCGGGGTGCGGCAGTACCGACCAGGACCACCTCGGTGACCGGAGCGCTGGCCAGGATCTCGGACTGGACGGTGCGGGAGACCTCCTCGCCGTCCTCGTAGGTGGCGACGTAGGTGCGGACCCGCTCGCCGTTCACGCCGGCCGTCTGGACCTGGCGGTTCCCCCGGGTCAGCGAACTCGTGTAACGCTCCTCGGTCTCATAGGCGATCTCCTCCGTCTCGGCACCGAAGACGGTGCCCACGCGGGTCACCTCGACCTCGTCCCCATCCTCTGGCGGCTTGTTCATCGGCGCGGAGACGTCATCATCCAGACCCACTAGGATTCCGTGATCGATCAACGCATCGGCAAGGGTGGGAGCCCCGGAGGTGATCTCCAGTTCGTCACCGTCGATGGTGGCGATGAAGGTGACCGGGTCGGCCTCCAGGGAGTCCAGGTCGGTCCGCTCATCGCCACTGCGGGAGACCTGGGACCAGACGCCGCGGGCGTCCAGGTCCGGTCCGGCTGCGGGCTCCTGATCAGTGGATCCCCCGCTCAGCGGCGCGAAACCCCCGGTGAAGGAGGCGAAACCGACCGAGCCGGCCATGATCACTGCCAGGGCACCGGCACCGATGGCCCGTTTCAGGGACCTCGGTAGCCCAGCGGTCGTCGAACCGGCCGCACGGTGGCGGCGCTCGGACCCGGATGCAGTTGACTCAGAATTGGATGACACAGAAACGGGCGTCCTTCGGCTACGTGGCGACTGTGGAGGGTACAGCCACCCCCGACCGTAACCGATCTGTGACCTTCTCGGCCAGCCCGGGAGAGGATATTCCTACCCGGCTGGTGACCCGGAGAGTCCGGGTCAACGCGCGGGCATCCCGGGTCCCGCTACGTCCCCGTGCCGCTGAGCCCTCACCAGGACCCGTAGATCTCCTCGCTGGTGCGGGTGATCGCCGCGCCCAGGACGGCCGGGTCCTCACCGCGCACCTGCGCCAGGGCCCGCACCGTGTGCGGAACCAGGTACGGGCCGTTCGGAGCGCCCCGCCACGGGTGCGGGGTCAGGAACGGGGCGTCGCTCTCCACCAGCAACTGGCTCGGCGGCACCGCCAGCGCCGCCTCGCGCAGGTAGTGGGCGTTCTTGAAGGTCACCGTGCCGGCGAAGGACAGGAAGAAGCCGCGCTCCGCGCACTCCCGCGCGAAGTCGGCGTCACCGGAGAAGCAGTGCAGCACCGTGACCGGAGGTGGCCCGTCCGCGTCGAGCACGGCCAGGATCTCCGCGTGCGCCTCGCGATCATGCACCTGCATCGGTAGGTCCAGCTCCTTGGCCAGGGCGATGTGCTCACGGAAGGAGCGGCGCTGGCTGGCCCGGCCTCGCTCACCGGTACGGAAGAAGTCCAGTCCGGTCTCGGCGATGGTGCGCACCCGTTCGTGACCGGCCAGGCCGGCGATCTGTGCGATGGCCTCGTCCAGACCGACTCGGTGCCGCTCCAGCACGTGCGGCTCCAGTCCGTCCGGTGCCACCTCCCGCACCCCGTCGTGCAGCGGTGCCTCGTTGGGGTGGATCGCCACACCGGCCAGCACCTCCGAGTGCTCGGCCGCCATGACCACACTGGCAGGGGCGCTGTCCAGGTCACAGCCCACCTGTAGCACCCGGCCCACCCCGACGGCCGCTGCCCGGCGCAGGTGCGCTGCCACGCCCGGGTCACCCACGCCGTCGTCCAGTACGTCACCGACGTGAGTCAGGTGAGTGTGGTTGTCCACCAGCGGGACGTCGAACGGCTCGGGGTCCGGTGGCCACCCGCGCGACCGTGCCATCAGCGCTTCCCGCGATGCGGCAAGCGCGCGATCGGGCGGGCCGGGTGAGCCCGGCGGTGCTGGAGGCAGGTCATCCGGTGACGCCGGCGGCCCCAGCGGTGCACTCGGCAGACCATCAGGACGCCGGGATCCCGAGCCGCGCTCGTTCGGACTCGACCACCTCGGTGTCCAGTTTGGTGAACACCGGTGTGGGCGCATCGATCGTGGTACCCGGGGTCACCGGCACCGATGCCCACGGCGGGGTCAGGGTGTACTCACCGGTGATCACCATGTAGTCGCGGGTGGCGTCGTCCATGTCGTCCACGCGCTCACTGCGCGGCATCGGCATGAACTCACCGGTCCCGCCGAGCACAGTGTGCACACGGTTGGTGGCGTGCGGCAGGAACGGGGCCAGGATCCGGTTCAGGTCACTGACCGCCTGGGCCAGCACGTGCAGGACGGTGCCCAGCCGGTCCCGCTGCTCGGGTGCCTTGAGTTTGAACGGTTCGGTGACCGAGATGTACTTGTTCACCTCACCCACCACCGCCATCGCCTCGGCGATCGCGGCGCGCTGGCGGTGCCGCTCGATCAGGTCGCCCACGGTCCCGAAAGCGGCGCGCACGCGGGAGAGCACCGCGGTGTCCACCGGCTCCAGGTCGGCTACCGGGGGGATCTCCCCGAAGTTGCGGTGGATCATCGTGGCGGTGCGGTTCACCAGGTTTCCCCAGCCGCCCACCAGTTCTGCGTTGTTGCGCTGGACGAACTCGGCCCAGGAGAAGTCGGCATCGGCCGTCTCGGGCCCGTTGGCGCTGATGAAGTAGCGCAGCGGGTCCGGTCCGTACCGCTCCAGCACGTCGCGTACGTAGATCACGTGGGAACGCGAGGTGGAGAAGGCCCGGCCCTCCATCGTCATGAACTCCGACGCCACCACCTGGGTGGGCAGGTTCAGCTTCCCGTAGGTTCCCGGCTCCCCTCCGGCGTCGCCGGCTCCGGCGTAGGCGAGTAACTCGGCCGGCCAGATCTGGGAGTGGAAGGTGATGTTGTCCTTGCCCTGGAAGTAGTAGGACTGGGCCTCCGGATCGGACCACCAGTCCCGCCAGCGCTCCGGCTCACCGATCCGGCGGGCCCACTCGATCGAGGCGGAGAGGTACCCGATCACGGCGTCGAACCAGACGTACAGCCGCTTGTTCGGGTTGTCCCGCCATCCCTCCAGCGGGATGGGGATCCCCCAGTCGATATCGCGGCTCATCGCCCGGGGGCGCATGTCCTTGAGCAGGTTCAGGGAGAAGTTGATGACGTTGGGGCGCCAGGTGCCTGAGGCCGCGCGCTCCTCCAGCCATTCCTGCATCGTCTCAGCCAGGGCGGGCAGATCGAGGAAGAAGTGGTTGGTCTCGATGAACTCGGGCGTCTCGCCGTTGACCTTGGAACGGGGATCGATTAGGTCGGTGGGGTCGAGTTGGTTGCCGCAGTTGTCGCACTGGTCCCCGCGGGCGTCCGGGTAGGCACAGATGGGGCAGGTGCCCTCGATGTACCGGTCCGGCAGGGTCCGCCCGGTGGAGGGACTGATCGCACCGGAGGTGGTCTGCTCGATCATGTAGCCGTTGCGGTGGCAGGTGGTGAACATCTCCTGCACCACCTCGATGTGATTGGCGGTGGTGGTGCGGGTGAACAGGTCATAGGACAAGCCCAGGTTCACCAGGTCGGCGACGATGATCTCGTTGTTCTCATCAGCCAACTCCTGCGGGCTCACACCCTGGGCGTCGGCGGTGACCAGGATCGGGGTCCCGTGTTCATCGGTCCCGGAGACCATCAGCACCTCGTGGCCGGACATGCGCATGTACCGGCTGAACACGTCGGAGGGAACGCCGAAGCCGGCGACATGGCCGATGTGCCGGGGGCCGTTGGCATAGGGCCAGGCCACCGCGGAGAGTATGCGGGTCATGTCTCCCGATCCTAACGGCCGGTCGCCGTCGTTCCCGACGGCGACCGGCCGTTACAGTCCGGCCCGCGCAGCGTGCGCCGTCTCAGCCCCGCCGCCCTCGTGCACCGTCTCAAACGGCTCGCGCAGCGCGTCAGTCCGCATCGCGCAACGCGCGCATCGCGATGGCCGACGCCAGCAGCATCAGCACCACCCCGATGGCCGAGGTGATGACCACCCCGGAGTCGAAGGCATGCTGGGCCGACTCGAGCAGACGCTGGCCGGTGGGGCCCGGGAGCCCGCGCGCGACCTCGGTGGCCCCGCCCAGCGTCTCGCCGGCGGCCCGGGCATCGGCGCCGCTCACCGAGGCGGGCACCACCACGTTCGAGCGGTAGACGGCGGTGAGGATGCTCCCCAGCACCGCCGTGCCCAGCACGGCACCGAGTTCGTACGCCGTCTCCGAGACCGCCGAGGCCGCACCTGCCTTGGCCGGTGGGACGCTGGTCAGGATGAGGTCGTTGGAGATCGTCTCGGCGCCACCGACCCCGGCACCGAGGATGACGAAGGCCACCATCAGCCCGAGGTCGGAACCGTTGACGCCGCTGGCGAGCACGACACCGTAGCCCACGGCGTTCAGCAGTAGCCCGCCGGCCACCACGTGGGCGGGACGGACCCGGCGCACCAGGCGCACCACGGTGAGACCGGCCGCCACCGTCGCCATCAGCCCGGGGATGAGGAAGAGCCCGGCCTCCAACGGGCTGCGACCGCTGACCAGTTGCAGGTGCTGGGCGACGAAGAAGATGAAGCCGACCAACGAGAAGACACTGAGCAGGTTGGCCGCCACCGACCCGCTGAAGACGGGGTTGGCGAACAGCCGGACGTCCAGCAGCGGCGTGGTCCGATGCAGCTGCCGCAGCACGAAGCCCGCGCCCAGAATCACGCCGACCGGGATGAGCACGGGCCCGGCGCTTGCCCAGCCCGACTCGGCGATGGTCTTGATCCCGTACACGAACGGAACCATCGCCCCCATGGCGAGCGCGATGCTCAACGGGTCGATCGGGCCGGGCGCGGGGTCGCGCGACTCCGGAACGAGCACGGGACCCAGCAGCAACAGTGGCACCAGCACCGGTACCGCGATGAGGAAGACCGATCCCCACCAGAAGTGCTCCAGCAGAACCCCGCCCACCACCGGCCCGAGCGCCGAGCCGGCCGAGAACCCGGAGGCCCAGATGGCTACCGCCTTCCGGCGCCGGGGAGGGTCGGTGAAGATGTTGCGGATCAGCGACAATGTGGCCGGCATCAGCATCGCGCCGAAGAAGCCCAGGCCGGCGCGGGCGGCGATGAGCAGGCCCGCGGTAGGGGCGAAGGCTGCCAGCACCGACACCATGGCGAACCCGCTGGAGCCGACCAGGAGCAGCCGCCGCCGTCCGATGCGATCGCCGAGGCTACCCATCGGCACCAGCAGCCCGGCCAGCACCAGTGGATAGACATCCACGATCCAGAGCAACTCGGTGCCACCAGGGCGCAGCGACCCCGAGATCGACGGCACAGCGAAACTGAGGACGGTGTTGTCCACCGAGATCAGCAGTACCGGCAGCATCAGTACCGCCAGAGCCGCCCAGGGCCTGGCGGCTGGGGAGGCCGACACCGGGGTGCGCGGCGTGGTCGTGGCGGACATGACCCTTCCTCAGGGAGGGCTCGGCGTGGCCGGGCGTCGGTGGATGGTGAGGCCGCGGCGCGGCCCGGGCGCCCGGACGAACGACGACGGCGCACCATCGAGGAGTGTAAGTGCTACTCGGCCGGCTCGGCCGGCCTTCCTGCGCCGGCCGCGGCGGCTCAGCGGGCCGGAGCCAGTTCCGGGCGCACGTACCGCAGGATCAGCATGTCCTCGGCGCGCAGCAGGGAGAGCAGCGACATCGCACTGGTGCGCTGGCGACCGTCGCGCACGATCCGGGTGGCATCGCCCCCCTCCAGCAGGGGACTCAGGGTCAGGCACATCTCATCGACCGCATCGTGCTCGATCATGGTGGCGAACCAGGCCGGCCCGCCCTCGCTGAGGATCTGTGGAAGGCCGCGCCTGGTCAGTTCGGCGACCACCTGCCCGGGCTCGACCGACCCGCTTCCGGCACTGACGACGTCGGCCACCTCACCCAGCCGGCTGCGCGGGCCCTCGGGGGCCTCGGTGGTGGTGAAGACGATCGGCCGCACCGGGGCACGGGTGAACAGCGGGGCGCCCGGATCCAGATCGAGGGTGCGGGACACCACGGCCATCACCGGGTGCGGGGGCCACCCCTGCGCCGTGCGCCAGTCGGCCCGAGCATCGGTGACGGCCAACTCCTCATAGCCCTCGTTGCGTACCGTGCCGGCACCGACCAGGACCACGTCGGCCAGCATGCGCAGGGTGTGGAACACCTGGTGGTCGGCCTCGTTGTTCAGGCCCTGCGTCAGCCCGTTGTGGGTTGCGGCCCCGTCCAGGCTGGTGACGAAGTTCGTCCGCAGATGTGTCCGGGACCGGTCCGGCACCTGGTACCGGGTCAGCAGATCATCCAGGTCGAAAACATCGGTCACGGTGCCTCCAGTCGGGTCAGCCCGCGGCGCAGGCCCCGGACCGCTTGGCCGATCCGGTGTTCGTTCTCGATCAGGGCGAACCGGACGAACTCCTCCCCGCCGGCACCGAACCCGATTCCCGGTGAGACCGCGACGTCACATTCGTGCACCAGATGTGTTGCGAAGGCGATGGAGTCCATGTCGGCGTAGGCCGGGGGGATCCGGGCCCAGGCGAACATCGTGCCACGGGGTCTGACGATCTCCCAACCGATTCGGCTCAGTCCCTCGTGCAGAGCGTTGCGCCGGGACTCATACACCTCGCTCAGTTCTGCCGGATAGTCCTGGGCCTCGTTCAGCGTGACCGTGGCGGCGATCTGGATCGGCTGGAAGGTGCCGTAATCCAGATAGCTCTTCAACTGGGAGAGGGCGTGGATCACGTCCCGGCGCCCGACCATGAACGCCACCCGCCAGCCGGCCATGGAGAAGGACTTGGTCATCGAATACAACTCGACGCCCACTTCGGCGCCGCCGGCGCACTGCATCAGGGAGGGCGGCTTCCACCCGTCGAAGCACATGTCCGCGTAGGCCAGATCGTGCACGAGGACTACCTCGCGTTCGCGGGCCCAGTCCACCAGCCGTTGCAGATCGGCGAGATCCACCACGGAGGTGGTCGGGTTGTGCGGGAAGGAGAGCACCACCACCCGCGGTTTGGGCCGGCCCATCTCCCAGGCCTCGATCACCCGGTCGAAGTATCCGGGTCCGTCGGTGCCGTCGCCCATCGGCACCTGGCGGGCCTCGGCACCGGCGAAGTACGGGCCCCAGATGTGGATCGGGTACGAGGGAGTGGGCACGATCGCGGCGTCACCGGGCTCGAGCAGCACCCACATCAGATGGCTGAATCCCTCCTTCGCGCCGATGGTGGAGTGCACCTGGGTGTCCGGGTCGAGAGTGACGCCGAAACGTCGCTGGTACAACCGCGCCACGGCCAGGCGCAGGTTCGGGATGCCCCGGGAGGAGGAGTACCGGTGGTTCCGGGTCTTCCGCGCGGCCTCGGCCAGTTTGTCCACCGCAATCTGCGGAGAGGGCAGGTCCGGATTCCCGAAGCCGAGGTCCACCACATCCCGACCGGCTCGACGCGCCTGCTGCTTCAGCCCGTCGATGATGGTGAACACGTAGGGCGGCAGGCCCTGGATACGACGGAACTCCATGACGGTCCAGCCTACTGGCGATCCAACGGCGTCGCCGGGGGTGGCCGAGCCCACTCCGCCCGAGAATCGGGCGGCATGGTTGTGGCAGCGGTCCCGGTTGGGTGCGAATCAACGCCAGACCTAGCCGGGACGCCCGGTGCCTGGCAGAGTCGGGGTATGGCTACCCAACGCGCGCTCCTCGTGGTCGACGTCCAACCCACGTTCTGCGAGGGCGGCGCCCTGGGCGTCGAGGGCGGGAACGCGGTGGCCGAGCAGATCGCGCGCTACACCGCCGAGCACCGGGACCGGTACGACCTGGTTGTGACGACCCAGGACTGGCACATCGACCCCGGTGACCACTTCTCCGACAACCCCGACTTCATCGACACCTGGCCCCCGCACGGGGTCGCCGGCACCGCCGAGGCCGAACTGCACCCCGCGCTGGTGGACCTGGCTCCGGACGACTCGGTGAAGAAGGGCGAGTACGAGGCGGCCTACTCCGGTTTCGAGGGCACGAACCCCGACGGTGAGCACCTGGCGGAGATCCTGCAACGCGGCGGGATCACAGCGGTCGACGTGGTGGGCCTCGCCGAATCCCACTGCGTGAAGGAGACGGCGCTGGATGCGATCAAGTCCGGTCTGCGCGCCCGGGTCCTGACCGATCTCACCGAGCCGGTCAGCGCCGAACTCGGCCAACAGGCCCGGGAGCGGATGGCCGCCGCGGGCGTCGAACTGGTGCCCTCCGGCGCCCTCTGAGCCGCAGGGTAGGCCTCAGGCCAGCGCGCGGGCCGCGCTGAGCAGTTCCTGCGGCACGGTCTTGAGCTTGCCCGCGATGTCGCGCAACGGCACCAGTTCCACTTGTTCCCCGCGCACCGCGGTCATCACCTCGGAGTGTCCATGGTTCAGCGCCTCGACCGCGGCGTGGCCGAACCGGGATGCCAGCACCCGGTCGCTGGGCAGCGGGGTGCCGCCGCGTTGGATGTGACCGAGCACCGTGACCCGGGTCTCGAACCCGGTGCGCTCGGCGATCTCCCCCGCGACCCGCTCAGCGGTGGCGCCGGCGACGATCTGTCCGAGCTCATCGCGTTCGGTGGTGTATGTCATGGCGGTGTCCGGTGCCGGGACCGCGCCCTCGGCCACCACGACGATGGAGAATGAGGCGTGCGCGCGGTGCCGGTGCCGGAGCGCGCGGGCGATGGCCTCGATGTCGAACGGGTGCTCGGGTGCCAGCATGATCTCGGCACCACCGGCGATACCGGCGTGCACCGCGATCCAGCCGGCATCGCGGCCCATCACCTCCACCACCATCACCCGGTTGTGGGACTCCGCGGTGGTGTGCAGCCTGTCGACCGCCTCGGTGGCCACGTGCACCGCAGTGTCGAACCCGATGGCCTTGTCGGTCCCCCAGACGTCGTTGTCGATGGTCTTGGGAATTCCCACCACCTTGACCCCGGACTCGGCGACCTTACTGGCCGCATGCAGGGTGCCATCGCCCCCGATGCAGATCAGCGCCTCCACCCGCTCCTGCTCCAGGGTGGCGTGCACCGCCTCCACGCCACCCTCCTCGCGGTGCGGGTGGAACCGGGCCGTGCCCAACATGGTGCCGCCCAGCGGGAGGACGTTGCGCACATCGGACCGGCTCAGATGCAGTACATCGCCTTCGGCCACGCCCTTCCACCCGTTCCGGAACCCGACGATGGAGTGCCCTGAACCGGTGCCGTGTTTGACCACCGCACGGATCGCGGCGTTCAGGCCAGCGCAGTCTCCGCCACCAGTGATCAGGCCGATGCGCATGAGGACTCCAACTACAGTTCGGGGAGGATGGCGGACGCTCCCATCCTATGGACCCACCCCACGCCCCGGCCCCGATCCGGTGGGCGGGCGGTATCGCGCTCAGCCATCGTCGCCGGGGCACGTCGCCGCCGCCCCACGCACGGGGGGCACATATCTCGGATGCCGGGCCGCGCTCTCAGGCGGGCTTGACGTCGCGGTGGCCGCGGCGGGCGGCCCGGTCGAAGATGCCCAGGACCTCGGTGGGGGCGTGCTCGGCGCCGAGCGCGTGCGGGAGCATCGTGGGGAACTCGGCGGCCTGGTTCGTCTCGAGGCGGTAGCGGCGCTGGCCCAGCATGAGGGTCGCGGTGCCGGAGATGACCACCAACCACTCCCGGCCGGGGTGGGCGTGCATCCGCGCCGGGTTGGCCGCCGGCGGCTCGGTCAGGCGCTGGCGTACCACGGTCATGCCGGGGTCGGCCCGGACCTGCCAACGCAGCCACCCGTGGCTCCGGTCGGTGACCGGGGAGATGACCACGTCGTCGGGAGCGGCCTCGACCAGTTGGTCCACGGTGGTACCCAGGGCGCGGGCCACGCCCACGAGCTGGTCCAGCGCGAGGCGCCGCTGCCCGGTCTCGATGCGCGAGAGCGTCGAGGCGCTGAGGTTGGCCCGGGTGGCCAGTTCCTCCAGCGACCAGCCGTGCGACACCCGCAGACCGCGGATCCGGTTGCGCACGAGGCCCTCCAGTCCCCCATCTCCTTGCGTCATACGCACAATGCTATGCCGTCACCGCAATGCAGGCATAGCGTGGCGAGCCCGCACCCGAACAGGAGACACCATGGACCAGACCACCACCAAGACCCGGAACGACCAGTTGCCGGCCGGGCTCGTCGACGTCGCCGTGATCGGCGGCGGGGCAGCCGGCCTGAACGGCGCGCTGATGCTCGCCCGCTCGCGCCGCACCGTCGTCGTCATCGACTCCGCGAGTCCGCGCAACGCCCCGGCCGAAGGGGTGCACGGGCTGCTCGGACTCGAGGGCATCGCGCCCGCCGAGTTGTACCGGCGCGGGCGCGAGGAGGTCCGCAGTTACGGCGGGCTCGTCGTGGACGGTGCGGTCGCCGCCGCCGTCCCCGCTGCCCCCGGCCCGGATGGCGACCTCCGCTTCACCCTCACCCTGGCCGACGGTCGCACGCTCACCGCGCGGCGCATCCTGGTCGCCACCGGGGTACGCGATGTGCTGCCCGACATCCCCGGTCTGGCTCAGCACTGGGGCGTCGGCCTGGTGCACTGTCCCTACTGCCACGGCTGGGAGGTGCGCGACGAGCCGATCGGGATCCTCGCCGTCGGGCCGGGATCGCGACACGCCACGTTGCTGTTCCGCCAGTTGAGCGAGGACGTCATCGTGTTCGCCAACGGGACAGACCTCGATGCCGATACCCGTGCCCGGTTCGCCGTGCGGGGCACCGAGGTGATCGACGGGGCGGTGACCGAGGTCGTGGCGGACGAGGCCGGCGGGATCGCCGGCGTGCGGCTGGACGACGGCACGGTGGTGGCCCGCCGGGTGCTCACGGTGATGACACAGTTGCGGGTGCGCACCGAGGGCCTGGACGGTCTGCAGTTGCCGATGGCCGACCTGCCCGGCGGGACGGGCCGGCACTTCGTCACCGAGATGGCCGGCAGTACGGCTGTGCCCGGGGTGTGGGTGGCCGGCAACGCAGCCGAGCCGATGACCCAGGTGGGCGCCTCGGCCGCCGCCGGCGCCCTGGCCGGAGGGCACATCAACGCCGACCTCGTCGGTGCCGATACCGATGCGGCCCTCGGGGCGGCGGCGCGGGCAGCATGATCGTGGCGGTACCGCCTGCCACGAACCGTGGCCGGCGAGATCGCGTGCTCCTCGGGGTGGCCCCACGCCGGCCGGCGCCCCTTACCCGCGCGTCAGGCGTGGCCAAGGATGGCGACCAGGAAGTCGGAGTCCTCGGTGTAGGGGCGCAGGTCCCAGGTGGACAGCAACAGGTCCGGGGCCAGTCCGGCGTCGTGGGCGTCATCGAGGAAGTCGGCGACGTCATAACCCCGGCCGGCGCCGAACCCGATCGCCGCCCGACCCTCTGCGCGTAGGTGCCGGGCCATCCGACGCAGGGTCTCCCGCCGGGTGCTCGGGGCCAGGAACGTCATCACGTTGCCGGCGCACAGGATCGCGTCGAACCCTTCGGAGACGCCACGGGCGGGAAGGTCGAGCTCGGCCAGATCCCCCACGAGCCAGGTGGGCCCGGGGAAGTCCTCCTTGGCGGCGGCGATGAGCACCGGGTCCACGTCCACGCCGACCACCTCGTGGCCCGCCTCGGCGAGGTAGCCACCGTGCCGCCCGGGCCCGCACCCGGCGTCCAGCACCCGGGCGCCGCGCGGGACCATCGCGTCGATCAACCGCGCCTCCCCCACGAGGTCGGCCCCGGCGGCCGCCATGGCGCGGAAGCGCTCGATGTACCAGGTGGAGTGGTCGGGGTTCGCTTGGGTCATCTGGACCCACTTGCTCGGTTCTGCCATGCCACCATCCTGCACTGCCGGTCCGCTGCGTCCAGCCCGGTCGACCACCCGACCGGTTGGACGCGAGGCCGGTGGCACCGCAACCGGCCGGTCTCGGCGGCGGGGTGGGTGCGCGGATAGGTGGGTGCGCGGACGGGCGGGTGCGCGGGCGGGTGGGTGAACCGGGGGCGGGGCGGCTGGGTCAGTCGGGGCGGCGGGCCTGCAGGGCCGCCTCGTACAGTTCCCGTTTGCTGGCCCCGGTGAGTGCGGCGACCTCGGTGGCGGCGTCCTTGAGCCGCTGGCCGCCCTGCACCCGGTCCAGCACCGCGCCCAGGGCGTCGGCGGCATCGGGGATCGTCGGCTCGGCACCGGCGACCACCACGGTCACCTCCCCCAGCAACCCCTGCCCGGCCCACGCCGCCAACTCGTCCAGGGTGCCGCGCCGAACCTGCTCGTGGGTCTTGGTCAACTCCCGGCACACCGCCGCGGCACGGTCCGCACCGAATGCGTGCGCCATGGCCTCCAGCGTGGGCCCGGCCCGGCGGGGGGACTCGAAGAAGACCATGGTGCGTTCCTGGGTGGCCAGCGCCGCGAGCACGCGGGTGCGCTCCCCTGGCCTGCGGGGCAGGAAACCCTCGAACGTGAACCGGTCACTGGGCAGCCCGGACAGGGCAAGAGCAGTCAGGACCGCGCTCGGTCCGGGTACGGCCGTGACCGGCACGCCGGCCTGCGCCGCCGCCCGCACCACGCGGTACCCGGGGTCCGACACCCCCGGCATGCCCGCGTCGGAGACCACCAATACGGTGGCACCGGCTGCCGCCTCGGCCACCAGTTCGGCCGCCCGGGCGGCCTCGTTGTGCTCGTGGTAGGAGACCACCTTGGCCGTCACCTCCACCTGCAGCCGGCCGGCAAGGTCCCGGAGCCGGCGAGTGTCCTCGGCGGCGATCAGATCGGCGCTTTCCAGGAGGCGGCCCAACCGCGGTGAGGCGTCGGCGACGTTACCGATCGGGGTGCCCGCCAGCGTGATGGACCCGGCCGTGCCTTCTTCCCGGGCGCCCAGCCGACCAGGCCCGCCGTCCGCGCCCGGGCGCGCATCGCCGTCGTCCATCACGCTCACCATCCCAGTGTGCCCCACCTAGACTCACCTGCGTGTCTGCCGCCCGCCATTCCGCCACCGGCGGTGCCGGGGTGCCCGGCCGGGCGCGGGATGGCCGACGGCGACTGCCGGGCCTGGGGATCGTGCGCACCTGGCCGGGCCGATGGCGCCGACGCCTGCACATCGACCCGCCGGCCAGTGCCGGGCGGTCGGCCGAGGCGGTGGAGCAGGACCTGCTCGCCCGGCTGCTCACCCCGGTGCGCGACCGCTCGTGGGTCGGTTGGGTGGTGGCCCTGGTGGTGGCGGCCCTCGCGGCCGTGCTGCGGCTGGTGCACCTGGACCGCCCCGGCCGGCTGGTGTTCGACGAGACCTACTACGTCAAGCAGGCCTACTCCCTGCTCGCGCTGGGTTATGAGGGGGTGTGGAACGAGGAACCCGATACCGCTTTCGAGGTCGGGGACTTCTCCGACCTGAACCCCCAGGCCGATTACGTGGTGCACCCGCCCCTGGGCAAATGGATGATCGCGCTCGGAATGCGCCTGGTGGGGGCGGACAACCCGGTCGGGTGGCGTCTCAGCGCGGCGATCGTGGGGGCGCTCAGCGTGCTGATGCTGGTGCGTATCGGCCGGAGGTTGTTCAACTCCACCCTGCTGGGAGCCGTGGCGGGCCTGCTCCTGGCCGTGGACGGGGTGCACCTGGTCATGTCGCGCATCTCGATCCTGGACATCTTCCTGCAGTTCTGGATCCTGGCGGCCTTCGGGGCGCTGTTGCTGGACCGAGACTCCCACCGGCGCCGCCTGGCCCGTACCGGGGCGCGGGAACTGACCTCCCACGGCGGCTTCGCCCATGCGTGGGGGCCACGGGTGGGGATGCGTTGGTGGCTGCTCGCCACCGGGGTGCTGGGCGGGCTGGGCACCGGGGTGAAGTGGTCCGGGATCTACGCCGTCGCGGTGTTCGGGCTGTTCGCGGTGGCCTGGAGCATCAGCGCCCGCCAAGCGATCGGCGTGCGTTTCTGGGCCGGTTCGGGTGTGCTGCGCGACGGCGTGCCGGCCTTCGTCACGATGGTGCCCGCGGCCGCGGCGGCCTACCTGGCCACCTGGGCGAACTGGTTCGCGCACCCCGAGTCCTACAACCGGCATTGGGCCCGGGATGTGAATGCCTTGGCCGAGGATCCGGTGCGCACCTGGTTGCCCGATGCGCTGAACTCCTGGTGGGAGTACCACCTGCGGATGTGGGACTTCCACACCGGTCTGACGTCCGAGCACACCTATCAGGCCCATCCGGCGGGGTGGTTGATCCAGTGGCGGCCCACGTCCTTCGCGTGGCGCACGGTGGAGGCCGAGCACGGTGCCTGGGACGTGTGCGGAGCGGAGAAGTGTGCCGCAGCGATCACGTCTCTGGGCAATCCGGTGATCTGGTGGGGCGCGGCACTGGCGCTGGTGCTGGTGCTGTGGGCGGCCCTGGTGCGCAGGGACTGGCGGGCCTGGGCGATCCTGGCCGGGTACCTGGCCACCTACGTCCCGTGGCTGCTGTACACCGAGCGCACGATCTTCACCTTCTACACCGTGGCGTTGGTGCCGTTCGTGGTGCTCGCCCTGACCTACGCCCTGGGGGAACTGCTCGGCCCGGACTCGGTGCCACTACCGCAGCGCCGGCCGGGGATCTGGGTGGCCGCGCTGATCGTGGTGCTCGCCCTGGCGGTCAGCGCGTGGTTCTGGCCGGTCTGGACCAACCAATGGGTGCCGTATTCGATCTGGCACCTGCACATGTGGTTGCCGAACTGGGTGTGAGCCGGCGCCCACAGGCATTCGGGCACCGGCTCCGGCCCTTCGGTTCAGCCCTTGTCCGGGTCCCCGCCGAACCGCACGCCGCGGTCCAGGGCGGCGATCGTGGCCAACTCCTCCTCGGTCAGTTCCACACCGGCTGCCCCGAGGTTCTCCTCGATGCGTGCCGGGGTGACGGACTTGGGGATGGTGACCACACCGAGCGCAAGGTGCCAGGCGAGCACCAACTGAGCGGTGGTCACGCCCTTGGTCTCGGCCAGCGCGGTCAGGTCCGCGTCCTCGAGCAGACCCTTCCCGCTACCCAGCGGGGAGTAGGACTGGGTGACGATGCCCCGGTCGGCGTTGATCGCCCGGAGGCCGGCCTGCTGGAGGTAGGGGTGCATCTCGACCTGGTTGATCACCGGTGCTTGTCCGGTCTCGTCGATGATCCGGTCCAGGTGCGCCTCGTGGAAGTTGGACACCCCGATGGAGCGCACCCGACCCTCCTCCTGCAACGCCACCAGGGCCTTCCAGGTGGCGGAGTAGTTGTCCTGGGACGGGAGCGGCCAGTGGATCAGGTACAGGTCCACCGTCTCCAGACCCAGGCGCGCCAGGCTCTCGTCGTAGGCGCGCATCGTTGAGTCATAGCCCTGGTCGGGGTTGGCGAGTTTGGTGGTCACGTAGACCTCATCGCGCGACAGGCCACTGGCCCGGAGCGCCCGGCCCACGCCGGCCTCGTTCTCATAGGCCTGGGCGGTATCGATCATCCGGTACCCCACCGACAGGGCGTGCTCGACGGCACCCTGTGCTTCGTCGTCGGGCACCTGCCAGACCCCGTACCCGAGCTGGGGGATGGATGTGCTATCGGACAGGGACACCTGGGGAATCTCGTTGTTCGTCACGCCCCCAGGATAGCGGTTACCCGCGCTGGACACCCGCGGAGGAACTGCACCTGCACGCTCGGTGGGACGCACCTACGCTGGGGGTATGAGCCAGGATGAGTACAGCACCGAGGGGTCCTACGTCACCGCGGGCGAGGAGTTCAACCGCGACACCGACTACATCGAGACCCGGATCACCGCCGATGAGCGGGACGGCTACCCGGTCGAGGCCGGCCGGTACCGGCTGGTCGCGGCGCGGGCCTGCCCGTGGGCCAACCGCACCATCATCGTGCGGCGGCTACTGGGGTTGGAGGACGCGATCTCCCTGGGGATGCCCGGGCCCACACACGACTCCCGCTCCTGGACCTTCGACCTCGACCCCGGCGGGGTGGACCCGGTGCTGGGGATCGAACGGTTGCAGCAGGCCTACTTCGCTCGGTTCCCCGACTATCCCAAGGGCATCACCGTGCCCGCGATCGTGGACGTGCCCACCGGTGCCGTGGTCACCAATGACTACCCGCAGATCACCCTGGATTTCTCCACCGAGTGGACCGCGTTCCACCGCCAGGGTGCCCCGGACCTGTATCCGGAGGCGCACCGGGAGGAGATCGACCGGATCGCCCAGGAGATCTACACCGAGGTGAACAACGGGGTGTACCGGTGCGGGTTCGCCGGCTCCCAGGAGGCCTACGAGCGGGCCTATCACCGCCTGTTCGCGGCGTTGGACTCCCTCAGCGAGCGTCTGGCCACCCAGCGCTACCTGGTCGGGGACACCATCACCGAGGCCGATGTGCGCCTGTTCACCACGCTGGTGCGGTTCGATCCGGTCTACCACGGGCACTTCAAGTGCAACCGGGCGAAACTCACCGAGATGCCGGTGCTGTGGGCCTACGCACGGGACCTGTTCCAGACCCCGGGCTTCGGGGACACGGTGGACTTCACCCAGATCAAGGAGCACTACTACGTGGTGCACACGGACATCAATCCCTCCCAGATCGTGCCCACCGGACCGGAACTGGCCGACTGGCTGAGCCCGCACGGACGGGAGGAACTCGGTGGGCGTCCCTTCGGTGAGGGCTCACCCCCCGGGCCGGTCGCGGAGGGTGAGCGGGTGCCGGCCGATGCGAACCCGCTCAGCGCGCTGGCCGAGCAGCAGTAGCAGGGCCTGCGACGGCGTACCTCACCCCTCGTAGGCGATCTCCACCCGGCGGTTGGCCGCGAAGGTGGACGGGTCGTCCGGGTCCTCCCGCTCGGCCGGTTCGGCGTCCCCCACCCCGGAGACCTCCAGGTCCAGATCTGGCCGTTCATCGCGCAGGGCGCCGGCGACGGCCTCAGCGCGTTCTTGCGACAGTTCGACGTTGTCGAAGTCCGCGCCGGTGGGTACCGAATCGGTGTGCCCGGTCACCTGCACGGTCGCCCCCTGGGGCACGTCGGAGACCAGATCGGCGATCTTGCCCGGGGCGCTGGCCGGTAGTTCCCAACTGTTCGGCGGGAACAACAGGTCCGAGGACAACGAGATCACCGACGTGTCGCCGACGACCTCGACACCGTCGCCGAGGCTGGTCACGCTGCCATCGATGCTGAAGACGCGCACGGCATCAGTGCTGAAGACGCGCACGGCGTCGGTGCTGAAGACGCGCACCGAACCACGTTTGTCGCTACCGGAGATCCCGCCCTCCGGCTCCGGGGGCGGGCCGTCATCCACCACTGCCGTAGCGGCCGCACCGGTGGCCACCACCAGCAGCAGCGCCGCGCAGGCGGACCGGATGCCGCGCTGCAGCCCAGGCAACCGCAGCGCGGAACCTTTCGGCTGGACGGCGCCGGTCGGTCGGGCCGTGTGCAGGGTCCGCATCCGACTCACCACTCGACCTGCGCGTCGGAGAACTCCACCAGACCGTCGATCACCAGGACGTCGATGGTGTCAATGTCGTCCTCGGGGGCGGCGTAGTATGCGTGGTACATCAGCGTCTGGCCGCTCTCGACCTTGGTCCCCCCGGGAGTGGAGTCGGAACTCCAGGTGTCGCCGCTTCCCTCCAGGACCGAGTACTGCTTGAGGTTCTCCCGGTCGTTCAGGACGGGACGGAGCCTGCGATTCTGGTTGAGGGTGTAGAGGGTGTAGTCGCTATCGCGGCCACCCTCCGGGCTGAAGGACAGGTCCAGGCGCATGACGTCGCCCTCCACCTGCAGGGAGTGCAGCCCGACTGTGACCTGCATCTCGCCGTCCGGCAGGTCATAGGTGATGGTCGCGGCGGCGTCCTCCGGGCCGCGCACATAAGTGCCGCCGGAGGCCGCGTCGACCTCCTCTGCCTGGGGGTCGTCGGCGGTGCCCTTCTCGTCGTCGTCCGCGTCCTGTTCGTCTTCGTCAGGGCCATCCGCCACGTCGGGCGCCTGCTCCACATCCTCGGCGGGCTCCTGGGTCTGGTCGGCGGGTTCGAACTCGGCGGAATCCTCGGGACCGCAGGCAGCCAGGGTGCCGGCTGCCAGGGTCACACCGGCAATCGCGCCGAGCAGGCGCCGGGACGGGGAGATACGGGACGTGGTCACAGGGTTCTCCTTGTTGGTGGGTGGTGAGTCTCGCCCGTAAGTCGCAGGCCGGGGCTGAAAAGTTGCACGACCCGAGTGTGAGATGGCTCACTCGGTGACAGTGAGGTGGTGCACGGCCTCCAGGTCGGTGCCATCCGGGGCCCGGGCTCGCAGGACCACGGTTGCCCGTCCGGGTGCGGCAGCGGTGATGGAGACGCTCGGGTGGTCCACCAGGTGTTGTCCGGTGGGCAGCGTCCACACCCAACTCTCCACCTGGGCGGCCTCGGCCGAGAAGGTGGCAGGTTGTCCCACCGCTACCTCGCTGGGACCAGTGATCGCAATGCCGGCCTGACCCGAACGGTCTGTGGGTCCTGGGCCGAGGAGGGAACCGGCGAGCCAACCGGCACCGGCGGCGAGGACCACGGCGAGCAGCGCGACGGTGAAGAGGGGCCACCGGCGGCGGTGTCGGGGCTGGCGGCTGGGTGCGCTCGAGGAGGCGGCGTCGGATGTTCCGGCATCTGCAGACGTCGGTGCTGCCGCGTCGGTGCCGGAATCACGTGGCTCAGAGGGCGCATGGCCGGCAGGTGCCGGTGGTGCCGATACCGCAGTGGGTGCCGGTGGCATCGAGGCAGCTTCGACGTCGGCGAGCCAGCAGGCCACGTCCGGGTGCCGGTCGGCTGGGTCGGTGGCGGTGCTGCGGCGTAGGGCCTCGAACAGCGCCTCGGGCAACTCCGCGCCGCCGCTGCCGCCCTGGTGGCACAGCCACAGCAGCAGGGCGGACATAGCCCACAGATCCGCCCGGGTATCGATGATGCCCGGGCCCTGCTGTTCCGGTGGTCGGAAGCCGGCGGTGCCACCGGCCACGGTCAGCCCGGAGTTCAGGGCGAGGTCCTTGCACATGCCCAGGTCGGCGACCACCAGCCGCTCTCCCGGGGCCACCACGGCGGCGCGTGCACCGTCACCACGGTCCGCACCGCCGGGGTCTGGTTCGCTGGTGAGCAGCACATTGCCCGGGCTCAGGTCCCGGTGCACCAGGCCGGCTCGGTGCACCGCATTGATCGCGGCAGCCAGCGATCGGGCAACGGTCAGCACATCCGCGCGGGCTGGTGACCAACCCCGGGTGCGCAGGTAGCCCACCCGCTCGGCCAACGTGCCACGGTCGGCGTGCTGGAGCACCAGGTAGGGCTGTTGGCGCTCGGACTCACCGATGTCGTGGATCGCGATCACGTGCGGACTGCGGATCCGGCGCAGGCTGCGCCCCTCAGCGATGAACCGCTCCCGCACCTCCGGATTGAGGCTGTGATTCTCGGCGAGCATCTTCACCACCACCACATCATCCAGGCGGGTGTCCACCGCCCGGTGCACCGTGGCGAACGAGCCCACCCCGATCACGCCCTCCAGCCGGTACCGGCCCACCTGGTTACTCATGGGCACCTCCCTGACCGGCGGGCTCGATCGTCACCCTCATGCCAGTGCGCCGCGACCAGGGCGCGGCCACGGGCGATCCGGGACTTGGTGGCGCTCAGGCCCACACCCAGCCGCTGCGCCACCTCGGTGTAGGACAGGCCCTGGACATCGCGCAGCACCACGGGTTCACGATAGTGAGCCGGCAGCAAGCCGAGCACCTCGGTGATCGTGGCGCGGGTGGCGATCACCGAACTGATCCGCACCCCCGGACCCACGTCATCGGCGGGCAACGGCGCAGTGGCGCGTTGCCGCCGCAGATGATCGACTACCCGGTTGCGCACGATCCGGTGCACCCACGTGCTCAGTTGCGAGTTACCGCGGAACGACCCGATGGATTCGGCGATGGAGATCAGGCTGTCCTGCGTCACGTCGTCCACCGCAGCGTGATCCAGTAGTGCCTGGTGGGCGAACCGGCGCACCAAACCGGAGGCATCGAGGTTCTCGATCAGTAGTTCCGTCGCTAGCGGTGCGCCGTCACCCCCGGCAGCGGCCACCTGCGCCAGTGTCTCGAGCACCCGTGCCGGCATGACCGGTGGGTTCGTGTCGTCGTGGTTCGTACCGTCGTCCTCGCGACCGGCGCTGCCGGCTTCGGCGAGCGCCCCCAGCACGCGGCGGGCGGCCAAGGGGTCACCGGAGCGCACCGCGTGGTTCAGTTCGCTGAGCACGCTCGATCCCCCTGGTATTCGCCCGGCCGGCAGTGACGCCGACGTCCTCCCGGTTACCTCACCACAGAACGGCGAGTGCCACGTTCACTGCGATCAGACCGGCGATCCCGCCGAGGTAACCGCGGGCGATCGTCTTCTCATGGTTGCGTCCGCCGAAGATCACCATCGCGGTGACCGCGAGGGCGATGATGAGCTTCACCGTGATCTTGGTGTGGTTGATGTCCGGTCCAGCCACTCCCGCCGAGGCCACCCCGACCAGGATGATGCCGGTGAACAGGGCGGTGAGCACACCGTGCAGCACCCCGGAGTTGAGCACGGGCTTGCGCATGCCGGCGACTACCCCGCCGAAGGCGATCGCCCAGCCGAGCAGGTGCAGCACCACGAGAATCAGGTACACAGTTTCCATGCCTGCACCCTACTGGCCAGTACCGATGTCCCGGCCCGCACCGGCGCCCCGCCGGTCCAGGTGCGGCCCACATCACAGCAACCGGCGAGCCGCCGCCCAGTGGGTGAGTTCGTTGCGGGAGGACAGCTGCAGTTTGCGTAGCACCGCCGAGACGTGGGTTTCCACGGTCTTGATGGAGATGAACAGTTCCGAGCCGACCTCCCGGTAGGTGTATCCGCGGGCGATCAGCCGCATCACCTCCTGCTCCCGGGCCGAGAGCCGGTCCAGTTCGTCGTCGTGGGTGGCTACATCGGAGGCGGCGGTGCCGAAGGCGTCCAGGACAAAGCCGGCCAGGCGCGGGGAGAAAACTGCATCCCCCTCGGCCACCCGGCGCACAGCATCGGACAATTCGGCTCCATCGATGGACTTGGTGACGTATCCCCGGGCCCCGGCCCGGATCACCGAAACCACGTCCTCGGCGGCATCGGAGACCGACAGCGCCAGGAATCGCACCCGATCGAGCAGGTCGGCGCATCCGGCGATCACCTCCGCTCCCCCGCCACCACGGCCCCCGGGCAGATGCACGTCCAGGAGCACCACGTCCGGCAGGGCATCCCGCACCACCGCGATCGCCCCGGGCACGTCCTCGGCCTCCCCGACGACCTCCAGGCCCTCGCCCAGTTCGCCGCGCACGCCGGTGCGCACCAGCCGGTGATCATCGACCAGCACCACCCGCAGTCCCTGACTCATCCTTGCTTCCCTCCATTGACCGGCATCCGCAGGTGCACCTCGGTGCCGCGGCCGGGATCACTGCGCACCTGTGCGCTACCCCCGTGGCGGTGCATCCGCCCGATGATCGAATCGCGCACGCCGTGCCGGTCGGCACCGACCTGTTCCGTGTCGAACCCCTCACCACGGTCACGCACGAACACCTCGGTGGCCGTCTCGTTCACCTGCACGTAGAGCGACACCGGTGCGGCCCCGTGCACCACGGCGTTCACCAGCGCCTCCCGGGTCGCAGCCATCAGCGGTTCGGTGCCGGCCGACGGCGAGCCGTCGCCGGCGGTGACGACGTCGATGACCGCCCCGTGCAGGTCCTCCACCTCGGCCGCCAGGCTACTCAGGTCCGCCGCGATGGAGTCACCCGGTTCGGGGCGATCCCGATAGAGCCAGTCCCGTAGTTCCCGCTCCTGGGCCCGGGCCAGGCGCTGAACCATGCCCGGGTCGTGGCTGCGGGACCGGATCAACGAGAGGGTCTGCAGGACCGAGTCGTGCAGGTGGGCGGCGATATCTGCCCGCTCGGACTCCCGGGCGCGTGCGGCCCGTTCGGCGATGAGTTCGCGCCACAACCGCAGCCACCACGGCGCCAGCACCAGTGCCGCACCGGCCAGCACCACCATCCCGGCGAGCAGGCCGCGCAGCACCTGGCCGGCGCCCTGCCCCTGCCCGATCAGCAGCACCACGCCGACCACCGACAACGCCACGCCACCGCCCACACGCACCAGCACAGCGCCTCGGGACTGGTTCCCCTCACCGGCACCACCGACGGAATCGAGTTGGCTCCACGCCAGCGCGGCCCCCGCCAGCAACACCACCACCGGGAGCAGCCAGGTGCCCATCGCGTCGGCCCCGAACCGGATCGCCACCAGGCTCGCGGCGATCAACAGCAGAATCCCACCCAGGGACACCTGGCCGACGACGCCCTGGGTCGCCGGCGTGCGCAGGGCCGGAATCAGCCGCGCCAGTCGCGGGGGCTGCGCACTCGCCGAGCCGTGGGGGACGGTCAGGGCCAGCCAGAGGTACATCAGCGCCCCGGCACCGGCTGCGAGGGTGGTGAGAGCGAAGATCCATCGGATGGTCCGCACCGGAACGTCCAGGTGCACCGCAAGCCCGGCGCCTACGCCGGACAGGATCCGGCCACGCTCCGGGCGGCGCAGGGGTGGCCTGGCCCGGCTGCTCGCGACTGCCGGTGCGGGTGCATTCACTCCGTCATCGTGCCACGCGGGTCGGCACAGCGGCAGGGCAGAACCAGCAAATCAGGGGACCCCCGGGCCGATCTCCCGGCTTCAGGAAGCGTAATCCAGGGGCAGGTCAGGGTGATCCCCGATGGTGCCCGTCGGTGGCACCGGAGTTGACTGTCGGGTATGGATCACGACCGTCGGCAAGACCCTGTCGAACCGCAGGGCCCGCCCGGGCACGAGCACGCGCCGTCCGGTGGCGCCGAGTACGCCCATGAGCACAGTCCGGGCACCGGAGCCGAGCGGCCCAGCCACGGCGGTCCCGGCGTCTCCTTCTTCGACTCCCTGCGCCGCAGCGGATTGATCCGTACCGCTGAGCGCTGGATCGGTGGTGTCGCCGGCGGGGTGGCGCGCCGTCTCGACGTCGACCCGCTGCTGGTGCGCGGGGCGTTCGTGGTGCTCACCTTCTTCGGTGGGCTCGGACTGCTCCTGTACGGCCTCAGTTGGGCGCTGCTCGCCGAGGAGACCGACGGCCGGATCCACCTGCAGGAAGCCCTGCGTGGCCGGTTCGACGCCGGACTGGCCGGGGCGCTGGTGCTGGTGATCATCGGTCTGAACCGGCCCGGCCTGTGGTGGCACGGGTTCTGGTGGGGGGACTCGTGGGCCACCTTCGGGTTCCTGGTCGTCACCGCGCTGGTGCTGGTGGTGCTGCTGTGGATCCTGCCCAGGGCCCGAGGTGAACGTGGTGACGCGCCCGCCCCGGGGACGGGTACCCCGCCCGCCTCACCGGATCCGGGCGGATCCGCGCCTTCCGCTCCATCCTCCGGCGCGCCGGGTGGTCCCGCGTCGGAGCCTCGTCCTGCACCACCGCCTCCCGCCCTTGCCAGGTCCACCGGCGGGCACGACTCTTCCCGATCGACCGGCCACAGCGGTACCGCTGGCACCTACGGAGCCGGGCACGGCGTTGCCGGATCACCCAGCCATCAGGGTGCCCCTGGCACCTACGGAGCCCGGCACGGCGCTGCCGCGGCGAGCACCCCGACGGCGACGAGCGCACCCGCGTACGTTCCGTCGTCGGCTCCGCCGGACGGACGCCACCGTTCGATCGTCTACGCGATCGCCGGGCTTGCCCTGATCGGGATGGCCGTGGTGCAGATCCTGGGCCGGGTGCTGGAGTGGGAGGTCTCGCTCTGGCTGCTGAGCGGGGGCGTGGTTCTGTCCGTACTCGGTGTGGGCCTGGTGATCAACGGCGCACGGGGCCGGCGCGCCGGGGCCCTCGGCGGCTGGTCCGTGCTGGTCGCCCTGGTTGTGGTACCGCTGACCCTGGCGCTGGCGGTCGCCCCCCAGGTGCGCGACGCGCTCACCCTGGCCCCGGGCAATGTCGGGGATGCCTACTGGGCACCGTCCTCGGCGGACGCCCTGGAGGCCGGACACGTCCACACGGCCGGAAGACTGCGAGCCGACCTGAGCGCGCTACCTCCCGACACGTCGCTGGCCGAGCCGGTGGAGATCACCCTGGCCGCCGGGCAACTGGTCCTGGACGTTCCGCAGGGCCTGGACGTGGACGTCAATGTCCAAGGCACCGGATCGCTGCGGGTGGAGCAGCCGGGCACCTGGTTCGCCGAGAGCGCCCGCGTCCGCACCGATGCCGATGTGGTCCTGCTACGGGACCTCTCCCTGCGCTCCGCCGGCGGATCGGGCCCGCCCGATATTGAACTTGACGTGGCGGTGGGGGCCGGGGCGATCGTGATCCGGCAGGTACCCCCGGCGGGAACCGAAGCAGGCTGAGAAGGCGACCGAACGACCAACGATTTCACACGAGGGGTGAAGCACGATGAGACCGACCGAACCGATTTCCACGTCCCCGCCGGCGGCGGATGGCGCCGTGACCGAACCGCACGGCTACGCCAACCCCGGGAGCCCGCAGGGTCCCCCTCCGGCCCGCACCGGCACGATGGTCTGGGGCCTGGTCGCGGTTCTGGTTGGCCTGGGTGCGATCGCCGTGGCCACCGGCCGACGGGTCGACCTGGAGATCGCCCTGATCTCGCTGTTCATCATCGCAGGGTTCGGGCTACTGATCGGGTCCGCCGTGTCGGCCCTGCGCAGTTCCAGCCGCGAGCGCAAGGGCGGACAGGGTCGTCAGGGCCAGTGACAAGCGCCGCGCCCGGCGGACCGGTGGGGTGACCTGCCCCGCTCCAGGCCGGTCTAACGCCGCGAGGCCGGCCTCGGCTGCGGCAGGTCTCACCGGCGGCGACCGGTCTCGGTGGAGCGTGGCAGAGCGCGGGCACGCTGGTACAGCCCGTCCACCCGTTCCAGCACATCCGGCCAACCCAGCGCCGGCGGTTCGGCCCGGTTGTTGGTGGTGATCGTGCGGAGCAACCCGGGCTCACGCGCCAGCCGCACCAGCGCGTCGGCCATACCGGCGTCACCGCGGACCAGCAGGCCTTCGACACCGTCGGTGATGAACTCGGCGATCCCGCTGTCCCGCATGCCCACCACGGCAAGACCGGCTGCACGGGCCTCCAGTGCGGCCAGTCCGAAGGCCTCCAGGGAAGTCGGGGAAACGAATACGTCCTGCGCCCGGTAGAGGGTCGGCAGCACGTCGCGGGGCACCCTGCCCAGCAAGGTGATCACATCGTCCAGTTCGGCGGCGGCGACCCGCGAACGCACCGCGGCCATGCCGGGCCCGTCCCCGGCCAGCGTCAGGTGGATACGTGGGGTGTCCCGCTCGGTGCGGCCGAGGCGCTCGTGTACCTGGGCGATCACCCGGATCAGGGGCACGGTTCGCTTGCGCGAGGCCATCCGCTGGCTCGCCACCACCCGCAGCACGCCGGGCTCGGCACCGGGCTCGGGTCGGACGGCTACCCCGCGCCAGGGGGCCAGGTCCAATCCGTTCGGCACCACCTGCACGTCCGAGCGACCCAATGCCTGGGCGACCTGCCCGGCCACCAAGCCACTGACCGCGCTGGGGGCGAACGCTGCGGTGTCCCACTGCGTCGCCCGTGCGCCCCAGCCCAGCAGGTGCCGGGCACCGGAGAGCACGCAGTGCCAGGTAATGGCTAACGGGAGGCCCACATCCCGGGCCGCCATGGCGCCGGCGTAGGCGAAGGGCGAGACCACCCCGGCGTGCACGTGCACCACGTCGGGTTTGAGCAACCGCAGCGCCCGGGTGATCAGCCCTCGTCCCCGCGGATGCACCGGGACCCCGAAGGTAGCCGGGGTGGCCAGTCGGTGCACCCGCAGCCCACCGTCCTCGGTGCTGGAGAACCGGTGCCGGGAACGCCCCGGTGGCACCGCGGCACGGTCCTGTGCGGTGGCGGTCAGGACGTGGACGGCGTGGCCGGCCCGCGCTTGCTGGATCCCCAGATCCTGGACCTGGTTCTCGATGCCGCCCAGCCGTGGGGCGAAGCAGTCGGAGATGTGGACGATGCGCACCCGCTCACTGTAACCAGCGCGCCGCCCCGGCGACCGCTCACGCAGCGCCCACACGCCGCGCCGCTCGCGCCGCACCGCTCGCGCCCCACACGCCACGCCGCGCCCCGCACGCCGCGCCCCGCACGCCACGCCGCGCCCCGCACGCCACGCCGCGCCCCGCACGCCACGCCGGTCGCGCCCCACACGCCGCACCGCTCGCGCCGCGCGCCACAACAGTCCAATTGGATCGTTGTAGCGCTCACAACGAGCCCGAAGGCGCTGTAACGGACCAATTGGATTGTTTGGGCGCGGCCGGTGGCGACCGGGGCGTGCTCGGGGGCGCGGCCGGGGGCGGCCCGACGCGCTTGTGGGGACCGGACGCGCTGGGGGGATCCAGGACGTTTATCTTGACGTCGAGATAAATGGGGAGGGAGAATGCCACCGATGAGCGCGACCTGGAACCCGGCCACCTACCTGCACTACGCCGACGAACGTTCCCGGCCCTTCGCCGAACTGCTCGCCCGGGTCCCCACCGAACCGGCCACCATCGCCGATCTGGGCTGCGGACCGGGCCACCTGTCGCGGCTCCTGCGGGCGCGCTGGCCGCACGCACGTATCGACGCGCTCGACTCCTCTGCCGAGATGATCGAGCGAGCCCGGACCGAGCACCAGGCCCCCGGCGTGCACTACCACCTGGGCGACCTGCGCACCTGGCGCCCCCCGGCGCCTGTGGATCTGCTGATCTCCAACGCCACGTTCCAATGGGTGCCCGATCACCTGGACCTGCTGCGCGACCTCACCGAGCACGTCGCCGATCAGGGCACACTTGCGTTCTCGGTGCCGGGCAACTTCGATGGCCCGAGCCACCGGTTGCTACGCAGCCTGGCCAGGAGCGACCCTTACGCCGCGCACACCGAGAACGTGACCTTTCCCGAGGCGCACGACCCCGACGTCTATCTGGAGGCCCTGGCCGCGCGGGGGTGGCGGGTGGACGCCTGGGAGACCACCTACTTGCACGTCCTGACCGGACCCGACCCGGTGCTGACCTGGATCAGCGCCACCGGCGCGCGCGAGGTCCTCGCGGCCCTGCCGCCGCAGTTGCTCGAGCGGTTCCGCGCCGAGTACGGCGCGGCGTTGCGGCAGGCCTACCCCGAGACCGAGCACGGCACCGTGCTGCCCTTCCGCCGGGTATTCGTGGTGGCTCGGCGTCCCGGTCGCACCGACCCGGCGGCTCAACCTGCGCCATCGAGCCCCCGCTCAGCCAAATAGGCCCGGGCCGTCCGCTTGGGAGCGCGGGACAGCCAGGCCTCGACGATCAGTTCGTGGAGTTCGTCGGCCGGCAGTTCCCCGAGCCGGGCGAGCACCATGGGGAATCCGTCGAAGTGCGGCGTGGTGAAGTACACCTCGGGCGAGGTGGACAACAGCATCTCCTTCACGCCCAGATCGGGCACGTACGCGCCCAGGATGGGACCCTGTGGCGCAGCCTGACCGAGTGCCTCGTGATCGGACTTGCACAGCGGACGCTCCAACGCGAACAACTTCGACCGCACGCGCCACTCGTGCCTGTCCTCGCGCTGCTCGGCCTCGGGTAGCGCGTTGGCGACCCTTCGGACCTCGTCCCAGGTGGCCATGTCCCATCGTATCGAACACAGTCAGCCGGGCCCCGCCCGGCTCACTCCCACTCGATGGTGCCCGGCGGCTTACTGGTGACATCCAGCACCACCCGGTTCACCTCAGCCACCTCGTTGGTGATCCGGGTGGAGATCCGGGAGAGCACCTCGTACGGCAACCGGGTCCAGTCCGCCGTCATGGCGTCCTCGGAGGAGACCGGCCGCAACACGATCGGGTGGCCGTAGGTGCGCCCATCACCCTGGACCCCCACCGAGCGCACAGCGGCCAGCAGCACCACCGGGCATTGCCAGATGTCCCGGTCCAGGCCCGCGCGGGTCAGTTCGGACCGCACGATCGCGTCGGCGCGGCGCAGGATGTCCAACCGCTCACCGGTCACCTCCCCCACGATCCGAATCCCCAGCCCGGGCCCGGGGAACGGCTGGCGCCACACGATCGACTCCGGCACCCCCAGTTCCAGAGCCACCGCGCGCACCTCGTCCTTGAACAGCGTGCGCAGCGGCTCAATCAGGTCGAACTGCAGGTCATCGGGCAGGCCGCCCACGTTGTGGTGGGACTTGATGTTGGCCGATCCGTCAGCGCCGGACTCGACCACGTCCGGGTACAGCGTGCCCTGCACCAGGTATCGCACCTCGTCGTCGAACCTCCCGGCGGCCTCGACCACCTCCCGGGCGGCCTGCTCGAACACCCGGATGAACTCCCGTCCGATGATCTTGCGCTTCTCCTCCGGGTCACTCACCCCCGCCAGGGCATCGAGGAAGCGCTGCCGGGCATCGACCACCATGAGTTTGACGCCGGTGGCCTCCACGAAGTCTTCCTCCACCTGCTCCGCCTCCCCGTCGCGCAGCAGACCGTGATCGACGAACACGCACGTCAACTGGTCCCCGACCGCCTCGTGCACCAGGGCGGCGGCCACGGAGGAGTCGACTCCACCGGACAGCCCGCAGATCACCCGATCGGTGCCCACCTGGGCACGGATGGCTTCGACGGTCTCGGCCACGACATTTCCCGCGGTCCACTCCGCTGCCAACCCGGCCCCGCGGTAGAGGAAGTTCTCCAGCGTGGCCTGGCCCAGTTCGGAGTGGCGCACCTCAGGGTGCCACTGCATCCCGTACAGGCCGCGGGCGGCATCCTCGAACGCTGCCACCGGGGAGCCCGCGGAGGTGGCCAGCACCGTGAACCCCTCGGGCGCCTCGTGCACCGCATCGCCGTGGGACATCCAGGTGGACTGCTCCGGGGTGGACCCATCGAGCAGCGTTCCGGTGTGCTGTACCTGGACCACCGTGCCGCCGTACTCACGGGTCCCGGTCCGTGCCACGGTGCCACCGAGGGCTGCGGCCATCACCTGGAACCCGTAGCAGATTCCCAGCACCGGGACCCCGGCGGTGAACAGGGCCGGATCCACCGACGGAGCATCGTCGGCGTACACCGAGGCCGGGCCCCCGGACAGGATGATCGCGGCCGGGTCCTTCGCCAGCATCTGCTCCACCGTGGTGGTGCGCGGAACGATCTCGGAGTAGACCGACGCCTCGCGGACGCGGCGGGCGATCAGCTGGGCGTACTGGGCCCCGTAGTCAACGACGAGTACCGGTCTGGAGGTCTGCGGCGCGATGGTCACGACCCCAGGATAGGGCGCCAGGGCCGGCCGCATTCACCGTCCGAACCGCGCCACCAGGTGCCAGACCCGCTTCAGATCCTGCTCGTGCGCGCGCCCGGTGGCCGCGGCACGTCCGATCACCGCCGCATCCAACCGTCCGCCCTCGGCGATCTGTTCACCGACGGCGACGATCCCAGCGCCACGGAAGTCCGGATGTCGCCGCAGCTCGGCGACGGTCAGGACGCGACCCTCGTGCCACGCCACCGGCACACCGAGGGCGTGCGCCTGATCCTGCACCAGGGTCCCGGCGTAACAGGGATCCAGGACGAGTGCCTCGACGTCGGTTGCCAGGTGGATCGGCCCGTGCACGTGGGCCTCGATGTAGTCGTCCAACGCACCACCCAGGGCCGCCTCCTGCGCCTCGGTGCGTGGCGTTGCGGCGAACTCCTCGGCCAGGGGAATCAGGTCACAGGACTGGGCGGTGGCGAAGTCCTGCGGGTTCAGCACCGAATCCGGGAAGCAGAACGTGGTGCGCGCCAGAGTGTGCCGGGCCAGGCGCAGGTGGGCCGACCCGAACCGGGGGGCCGCCCCGATGGAGCGCCGGCGGTGGTTCAACGCGCCGTACTTGGGTCGCTGGGCCGGTGGTGCGTCGTCATAGGCGCCATCGAAGATCCGCTGCTCCCAGCGCCACCGGTCGCCGCCGGGGTGGGCGCTCAGCCCACCGGCGGAGGTGCCGGTCTCGAACTGGCTGCGGTAGGTACCGTGCTCGGCCATCTGCGCCAGCACCGTCCGCCCATTCGTGAGCCGGTCGGGGTGGAAGTTCAGCGTCACCCGCAGGTCCCCTTCCAGCGCCGGACCGCGGGCTCGCCTGCGCACCGCCGCCACCGCACGGCAGGCCCAATCGGTCATCTCGCCCGCCGTGCCGGCGGCAGCGCCCGGGGTGACATCGCTCATCACCAGCACTATGCCGCCGCCACCCACTGGCCACAACAGCACCCGCACGCGTGATCCCCGCCTCAGTACTTCTCCCGGTGGTGGGGTCGGTGACACACTGAGGCTGCGTCGTCGTCGGGCACTGCCCGGCGCACAGAGAGTGAGGAGCGCTGGGTGAGGATCGCTGTGGTGGGCACCGGGTATGTCGGGCTGTCCCTGGCCGTCATGCTGGCTCAGCATCATCAGGTGGTGGGCCTGGACATCGATGCTGAGAAGGTGGCCCAGATCAACGCCGGCCACTCCCCGATCATCGATGCGCTGCTCCAGGAGTACCTGTCCACCAAGGAGCTGAACCTGCGCGCCACCACCGAGGCCACCGAGGCGCTGGAGGGGGCGCACGTGGTGATCGTGGCCACCCCCACCAACTACGACGAGGTGTCCAACTACTTCGACACCTCCTCGGTGGAGAAGGTGCTGGTGCAGGTCGGCGAGTTGGCCCCGGAGGCCACCGTGGTGATCAAGTCCACCATCCCGGTGGGATTCACTTCACAGATGCGCACCGAGCACCCGGGCCTGAACGTGCTCTTCTCCCCGGAGTTCCTACGCGAGGGCCGGGCGCTGGAGGACAACCTCTACCCCTCCCGGATCGTGGTGGGTGAGCAGTCCGAGCGCGGGCGGGCCTTCGCCGATCTCCTGCTGGAGGGGTCCCTGGCCAAGGATGTGCCGGTGCTGCTGACCGGGTCCACCGAGGCCGAGGCGATCAAACTCTTCGCCAACACCTACCTCGCGCTGCGAGTGGCCTACTTCAACGAGTTGGACACCTACGCCGCGGCCCACGGGCTGAGCACCCGCCAGATCATCGACGGGGTGGGCCTGGACCCGCGGATCGGGGCCCACTACAACAACCCCTCCTTCGGCTACGGCGGGTACTGCCTGCCCAAGGACACCAAACAGCTGCTGGCCAACTACGACGAGGTCCCGCAGAACCTGATCCGAGCGGTCGTCGATGCCAACACCACCCGCAAGGACTTCGTGGCCGCCGACGTGCTGCGCCGCAACCCGCAGGTGGTGGGGGTCTACCGGTTGATCATGAAGGCCGGGTCGGACAACTTCCGCACCTCCTCCATCCAGGGCATCATGAAGCGAATCAAGGCCAAGGGCGTGGAGGTCATCGTCTACGAGCCGAACCTGGATGAACCGGACTTCTACCACTCCGAAGTGGTCAACGACCTGGAGGACTTCAAGGCCCGCGCCGACGTGATCGTGGCCAACCGGCCCACCGATGAACTGCAGGACGTGGCAGCCAAGGTCTACACCCGCGACCTGTTCGGCCGGGACTGAGCACGACCGCGGGCCACCCCGGCGGCCAGACCGCGGGCCACCCCGGCGGCGCGCCCGGGCCTCAGGCGTTCTCGGCCGAGGTCTCGCCGGAGCCGTGGCGCGTGGCGAGGGTCTCCTCGAACCAGGTGCGGGCGTTGCGTTCCATCACGAACGACAGCACCGGCACCACCCCACCGGCGATCAGGGCGACGATCCGACCGAAGCCCCAGCGCATCCGCGACCACAGGTCGAACACCGACACCAGATAGACCACATAGATCCATCCGTGGACGAACGCGATCCAGTTGCCCAGCACCGGAGCGGCGCTTCCATCGGCCTGCACTCCGTTGAGTTGCAGTGCGTACTTGAGGAACATCTCCACCACGAGCAACAACAGGAATCCGCCGGTGATGAAGGCCATCACCCGGTAGCGGGCGAAGGAACCACGGTCCCTGGAATCCACCAGGGCCTCGCTGGTGTCCCGTCCACCATGGCCGTCCGGCGTATCGGACGAACTGCCGGCCGGGCGGTCGCTGCTGCGATCCACGGGCTGGGAGGGCGTGGGCTCAGTCATGCCCCCATTGTGTCACCGCCCCGTGCGTAACCGACCAGGAGGCCCTTCCCCACGCCCCGGCGGCATCCGGATCTCCCCCACCAGGCCACGACGGGCTGATCCCGGGTGCGCGCACCTGGGTGCCTATGGGCCGGACCCACGGTGACCATGGCACGCTAGGGCACGCCCGCCCCTCGACCAGGAGCCACACGTGCCCGCCGAACCCACCCCGTCCCGGCCGTCGCCGCGCACCCGCCGGCTGCTGCTGCCGGTGACCATGGCGGTGGTGGCGATCGTGGTCGCGGTGATGCTGCTGAACCGGGAGAGCCCGGACGACGTGCAGCGCCAGGACCAGGTCCGTGCCTGGACGGCGGACCTGGATGCCTGGGCCGAGGCCACCACAGAACGGCTCGGCCCGGCCGGCACCCCCGTGGCCGGCGAGCACGACCTCGCCGCGCTGTTCGAACCGGACTGGACCCAACCCGTGCGCTACCCGGTGCAACCCAGCACCGCAGGCTGGGCCGAGGTCGATGCCGTCAACGCCGCGTGCACCGCCTATACCTCCTTCATCCAGTCCGGGCAGGAGGCCGTCCAACCCCCGGCGCCACCGACGGGTCTGGACACCGAGCACCCAGACGCCGGCGAGACCGGCCAGCGTTTCGGCGACTACCAGCTGGCGGTGGCGGACTTCCAGCGCAGCACCGGAGCCATCGAGTCGGCGGTGCGGACCTTCTGCGGAACCTACCCGGCGCTGGTGGCCGCGCACGCCGCTGCCGCGGAGGCACAGGCAGACCTGGAAGAGGTGCTCCGGTGCACCGAGGCCGGCTGCGCACACTCCCCCGACACCGCCACTACCCCGGGCGACCTCGTCGAGGGCTCCGAAGCCGCGGCGGCGATCCCGAACGAACAGATCCAAGCCTCGCTGAGCACCCAGTGCTATCTGGCGGAACTGGCACCGGTGTGCGCCGCCGACGCCCTCGAGGCCGCGGACCTGGCCCGGGCCTGGCGCGCCTGGGACGGGGAACTGACCGACGGCGGGCCCGACGACGACGTGGCCGGGACAGGGACCATCATCGAGGCCGCGCGGGCCGACTTCGACGCCCCTGGCGCCGACCTGGACCGCGCCGGTGCCGGCGAGCTCGCACAACAGCATCTGGAGGAGCTCGGCTCGACGCTGTCCGGCGCCGCCACCGAACTCTCCGCGGCCCTGGATCGGGCCCCGGCATGAGCCGGTGATGGCGGCCACCACGCCGGGCCGCACGACAGCGCCGTAGCCAGACCGCGCCCTTCCCGCCACCGGGGCCGGGTGACCGAAAAGACATGGCTCGCCCGGTCCGGGCTGGCCTAACCTTGACCCTCGTGCGAGCCCTCCCTCACCCCGATCCGGGTCGCCCTCCGCTGACCGGTCCCGCCGCCTTCATCTGGTGGCAGGCCAAGCGGCAGTGGCCGGTGCTGCTGGGGGCCATCGGATTCGGGGTCCTCGGTGCCCTGTGCCAGGCTGCGCTGCCCTACATCCTGGGCCGCGCGGTCGATGAGGGTCTGGCCGCGGGCGTGGTCGAGCAGTTGATCTTCTGGTGCATGGTGCTGCTGGGTGTCGGTGCCGTCGCGATCGTGGCCAACGCCGTCGGGCACCGCTTCGATGTGGCCAACTGGCTGCGCGCTTCTCTGAACGCCTCCCAGTTGCTGGGCCACCGCGTGACCAGGTCCGGTGCGGCCATCACCAAGGAGCTGCCCACCGGTGAGGTGGTCGCCACCGTGGCCACCGACGCGCTGCGTTTCGGTGAGCTCTTCGCCGGCATGGCCCGGTTCCTGGGTGGCGTGGTGACCTACATCGTCGTCGCCCTGGTACTGCTGAACAGTTCGCCGGCGCTGGGACTGACCGTGCTGATCGGGCTGCCGGTGGTGGCCGCGATCCTGGCGCTGCTGGTCCGGCCGCTGCAGCGCCGCCAGGCCGCACAGCGAGAGGCCCAGGGCCGGTTGACCACGCTGGGTTCAGACACCGTCTCCGGCCTGCGGATCCTGCGCGGGATCGGCGGGGAGGACGTGTTCGCCCAGCGTTACCGCGACCAGTCCCAGCAGGTGCGCCGGCGCGGGACCGCCGTGGCGCAGACCCAGTCGACCCTGGACGCGTTGCAGGTACTGCTACCCGGGTTGTTCCTGGCGCTGGTGGTGTTCCTCGGCGCGCACCTGACCGTGCGCGGGGAACTGACGCCGGGTCAGCTGGTCACCTTCTACGGCTACGGGGTGTTCCTGACCCAACCACTGCGCGCGGCCACGATGGTGGTGCAGCACGGCACCCGCGCGGTGGTGGCCGCCCGGAAGATGATCAAGGTTCTGCAGGTGGTCCCGGACGTCGCCGACGAGGGCACCACAGCGGCACCGGCACCGGGTGCCACCCTGGTTGACCTGCGCTCGGGTCTGGAGGCCAAGCCAGGTCAGGTCCTGGCCGTGGTGGCTGCAGACCCCGACGCCAGCGCCGATGTGCTGATCCGGATGTCCCGGCTGATCGACACCGACACCACGGTGTGCTGGGACGGCCAGGACATCCGCTCCTACCCACTGGCCGCCGTGCGCGAGCGGATCGTGCTCGGTGAGCCCACACCCGCCCTGTTCACCGGCACGTTGGCCACCGAGGTCGACGCCCGCGGTGGGTCCACGCCGGAGGAACTGCTGGCGGCCCTGGACGTCGCCGACGCCGGTGACGTGCTGGAGTCGCTGCCGCAGGGCCTGCACGGGCGGATCGCCGAGAAGGGCCGGTCCCTCTCGGGTGGGCAGCGTCAGCGCGTGGCCCTGGCCCGGGCGCTGACCACCGATGCCGAGATCCTGCTGCTGATCGAGCCCACCTCAGCGGTTGACGCCCACACCGAGGCCCGGATCGCGGCGAACCTGCGCACCGCGCGAGCCGGACGAACCACGGTGATCGTCTCGGCCAGCCCGCTGCTGCTGGAGCACGTCGATGAGGTGGCCTTCCTGGGCTCCGACGGCGTGGTGCGGGCCCGCGGAGGTCACCACGAACTGCTCGAGGCCGCCGAGGCCGGGTTCGAGCACGCCCGGAGTTACCGGGACGTGGTCAGCCGCAGCATGGGCGAGCCCGGTGAGAGCACGCCCGAGGACGACGAGCTCGCAGACGGCGGACCCGGGCTCGGGGAGACCGGTGACGGCGAGGAGGCCGGGGTTGACCAGACCCTGTCCCGCGACTCCACCGAACCTGCCGGAGCCACCGGGAAAGGAGTGCCGCGATGACATTGCCGGTAGCCGACTCGGCGACGGTTCGCTCGCGCACCGGCGCCCTGCTGCGCCAGCACTCGGCGAAACTGACCGGTGTGGTCAGCCTGCACACCCTGGCGGCGCTGGCCGGCCTGGTGGGGCCGTGGCTGCTGGGCCGGATCATCGACGACGTCACCAGCGGCACCACCGCCGCCGCGCTGAACACCATGGTGGCCATCCTGGTGGCGGCCGTGCTCGCCCAGACGGTCCTGGTGCGCTTTGCCCAGCGCAACGCGATGATCCTGGGTGAGGAGGTCTTCGCCGACCTGCGCGAGGACTTCATCGCCAAGATCACCGCCCTGCCGCTTTCCACGGTGGAGCAGACCGGCACCGGTGACCTGGTGGCTCGTACCACCAACGACATCGACCGGGTGCAGTACACGGTGCGCTTCGGTGTGCCACGGGTGCTGGTGTGCCTGGCCACGATCCTGCTGACCGTGGTGGCCGGGCTGCTCACCAACGCGCTGGTGGCGCTGGCCACCTTCGTGGGGGTACCGGTGCTGGTGCTGGCCACGCGGTGGTACCTGCGCCGGGCCACCCCGGCCTACCTGCGCGAGTCAGCCTCCTATGCCGCCATCAACGGCTCCCTGACCGAGTCGGTCGAGGGCGCCCGGACGGTGGACGCCTTGTCCCTGGGAAAGCGGCGGCGCGAACGGATCGACGCCGACATCTCCGAGGCGTTCAAGGCCGAGAAGTACACCCTGTGGCTGCGTACCGTGCTGTTCCCCGGGATCGACGCTGCGTTCATCCTGCCGATCGTGGCCGTCCTGCTGTGGGGCGGGTACCTGGTCGCAAACGGGCACGCCACCATCGGTGCGGTCACCACGATCGCCCTGTACGCCATGCAGATGATGAACCCGATCGAGGAGTTGATCTTCTGGCTCGATGAGATCCAGGTGGGCGCGGCGTCCATCTCCCGGATCTTCGGATTGGAACTGGTCGAGAAGGACCGCACCGCCTCCGGTGAGCAGCCCGAGGACCAGCAGATCAGGACTGAGGACCTGCGGTACGCCTACCGGGAGGGCCAGGATGTGCTGCACGGCATCGACCTGGACCTGCAGCCGGGCGAGCGGCTGGCGGTGGTGGGCCCCTCCGGGGCGGGCAAATCCACCCTGGGCCGGATGCTGGCCGGGATCCACCCGCCCACCGGCGGCACGGCGGCCGTCGGGGGGGTGCGGTTGGTGGACCTGCCGCTGGAGGACCTGCGCAAGCAGGTGGCCCTGGTGACCCAGGAGCACCACGTGTTCGTGGGCTCACTGGCCCAGAATCTGCGCCTGGCCAAGAACGAGGCCGACGACGACGAACTGCACCGGGCCCTGGCTGCGGTGGACGCACTGGGGTGGGCCCGGCGCCTGCCACGCGGTCTGGACACCGAGGTCGGCTCCGGCGGAGTCGCCCTGAGCCCGGCGCAGGCCCAGCAGGTGGCGCTGGCCCGGTTGGTGCTGATGGACCCGCACACCCTGGTGCTCGATGAGGCCACCTCGCTGCTGGATCCGCGGGCGGCCCGGCATCTGGAGCGTTCCCTCTCGGCGGTGCTGCACGGGCGCACCGTGGTGGCGATCGCACACCGGCTCTACACGGCCCACGACGCCGACCGGGTGGCCGTCGTCGACGCCGGCCTCATCTCCGAGATCGGCCCGCACCACGACCTGGTCGAGGCCGGCGGGGACTATGCCGCCCTGTGGGAGTCCTGGAACCAGGAGTAGCCCACCGACGGTCGGGGACGCGCTCTGGCAGGCTGTGCTCATCACCAACCGCCTACGCAAGGAGACACCGATGAGCGCCCCCCGCCTGGATGGCCTACCCGACCTCACCTGGACCAACGGCCCTGGTCAGTGGGATCTCACCGACGGTGTTCTCACCCTGACCTCGGCGGCCCGGGTGGACTGGATCAACTACGCCTCCGCGGGAGACCAGCCCTCCCGGCAGACCGCCACCAGCCTGGGGTTCGTCCCGGAGGGGGACTTCCAGTTCTCCGCCCGGGTGCAGGTGCCCGGTCCCCGGACCACCTTCGATGCCGGTGTGCTGACCCTGTGGGCCGACGCCGAGCACTGGGCGAAACTGTGCTTCGAGTACTCGCCGCAGGGTGAGGCGATGGTGGTCAGCGTGGTCACGAACGGCTACTCCGACGACGCGAACTCCTGGGTGGTCGACGGCGACACGGTCCATCTGCGCATCGCCCGGATCGGTCCGGCGTACGCCATGCACGCCTCCAGCGATGGAGACAGGTGGGACTTCGTGCGCGTGTTCCGGTTGGCCACCACCGACGCGGTGGCGGTGGGGATGCTCGCCCAGGCACCGACCGGTGACTCCGGCACCGCACGTTTCAGTGACATCACGTTCACCGAGACCACGCTCGCCGCACTCCGCGACGGCTCCTGACCGCGCCGCCGTTCTACTCAGGGGGCGGGCACACGCGCGCGCACGACGTCGTCGTCGGCATGTTGTGTGCTGGCAGCACCGGTGGGTCCGGCTCGGCGCGCCTCCTCCTCCTCGTCGTCACCGCCGGGCCCACCACCGGGCGCACCGGCCGGCGCGGAGGCGCGGCTCTTCGCGGCCTGCTCGCGGTCGTACCGGACCTCATCGCGCACCATGCGCCACCACAGGAACAGTGCGAACCCGCCGAAGATCCACCACTCGGCGGCGTAGGCCAGGTTCTGGATGTTCAGTCCGGCGTCGGCGATCTCGGGTGGGCCGACCTGCGCCATCGGTGGCCCGACCTCGGGTTCGGCGGAGATCAGGCGCAGGTGCGCCGAGTAGATCGGACCGCCCCACACGTTCACCAACTGGGCTGAGCTCACCGCGTCCACCAGGTGTGGCTCAGGCAGCCGGGCCCCGGCCCCCTCCGAGGGGGCCAGGTACGCCAGCACCCGCACCGGCTCGCTCGGCACCTCGGTGAGCAGGTCCGGATCGGCCTCGGGAACCCAGCCGCGCACCACCGGAACCACGGCTCCGGCGTGCTCGCCCTCTCCGAGCACCAACGCGGTCAGCACCCAGTACCCCACCTGACCCTCGTGGGAGCGACCGACCACGAGGAACTGATCCTCCTGCTCATACACTCCCTCGGCGATCACGCGCAGACCCACCATCTCCTGGACGAGTTGGGTCTGCGGACCCACCACCTCGCCCAACGGCTGCGGGGGCGCGCTCTCACGTTCGGCCTGCTCCATCGCCGCAACCTGGTCCCCGCGGACCTGGGCACGCTCCAACTGCCACATCCCCAACCGCACGCACACCATCGCACCGATCAGCAGGATCACCAGGATTCCGAGCAGGCGAGGCTTGGTCGCTGCTCGCAACCACTGCCGCCACACCCCTTGATCCACCCACCCAGCCTACGCCGCGTCGCGGCCGGAATCACCACGCCGAGGGCGCCCCGCCGGCACACCCCCAAGCCGCAACCGGGCACTCTCGGGCATCCGCGCACCCGCTGGCCGCGGCGCCCTGCACAACGTCAGCCAGCCCACACCCGCTCCCGCCGCGGGAGCATCCGGTGGCCGATAGCCTGCGGGGTAGGCAGCCGCACTGAACTCCACCCGAGGAGCAGATCCCATGGTCTCCAGCGTCTACGTCACCTCGCCCGAAGGGCACACCGGGAAGTCATCGGTGGCCCTGGGACTGGTGGATCTGTTCGTGCGGCGGGTCACCCGGGTGGGCGTCTTCCGCCCCGTGGCCCGCAGCGGCACCGAACCGGACTCGGTGCTCCAACTGCTGCTCAGCCACGACGGCGTGGACCTGTCCTACGACGAGTGCGTGGGGGTGACGTATGAGGACGTGCACGCCGATCCCGACGCGGCGCTGAACACGATCATCCGCAAGTACCGGCTGGTGGAACGACAGTGCGAGATGGTGGTGATCGTCGGCTCGGACTACACCGACGTGGCCGGCCCGACCGAACTGGCTTTCAACGCCCGCGTCGCAACCAACCTGGGTTCCGCCGTCGTGCTTGTCACCTCCGCAGTCGACCGGCCTGCTGAGGCGGTGCGCTCGATGGTGGACGTGGCCACCGCCGAACTGCACTCCGCGCACGCCAAGGTGGTCGCGGTGGTCGCCAACCGCGCCAACCCCGATGAGTTGCCCAAGGTACGTGAGGCGCTGGCCGATCTGCCGCTGCCGGCCTGGGTGATGCCCGATATTCCGCTGCTGTCGGCGCCACTGGTGCGGGACCTGATGCAGGCCGTCGACGGCACCCTGATCGCCGGTGAGGAGGCGCTCCTGGAGCGGGAGGCAGAAGGGGTGATCGTGGGCGGGATGACCATGGAGCACATTCTCGACCGGCTCACCGAGGGGGCGATCGTGATCGTGCCCGGCGACCGCTCCGACGTGATCCTGGCGGTGCTGTCGGCGAACCGTGCCGAGTCCTTCCCCACCCTGTCCGGGCTGATCCTGAACGGCGGCTTCCGCCCGCCCGAGCCGGTCCGGCGGTTGCTGGACGGGCTGTCGCTGCAACTTCCGGTCATCACCACCGACCTGGGCACGTACGAGACCGCCAGCGAGGTCGCCAGGACCCGGGGACTGCTCTCCGCGGGCACCCAGCGCAAACTCGACCTCGCCCGAGCCACCTTCGCCACCCATGTCGACGGCGAGCAACTCCTGGATGCGGTCGACATCCCCAGGACCGACGTCGTGACGCCGTTGATGTTCGAGTACGACCTGCTCGAACGCGCCCACCAGGCCGGCAAGCACGTGGTGCTGCCGGAGGGCGCCGACGATCGCATCCTGCGCGCAGCATCCTCCCTGCTCGCCCGCGACGTGGCCGCCTTGACGCTGCTGGGTGAGGAGTCCGAGGTACGCGGTCGGGCCCGCCGTCTCGGCCTGGACCTGGACGCCGCGCAGGTGCTCTCCCCCACCGATCCCGACCTGACCGAGCGCTTCGCCGCCGAGTACACCGCGCTTCGCGCCCACCGGGGCATGACCATGGACCGGGCCCGGGAGATCGTCACCGACGTGTCCTACTTCGGCACCATGATGGTGCACCTGGGTCTGGCTGACGGGATGGTCTCCGGCGCACAGCACACCACCGCACACACCATCCGCCCGGCCTTCCAGATCATCAAGACCGTCCCGGGCGTCTCGATCGTCTCCTCGGTCTTCTTCATGGCCCTGGCCGACCGGGTGCTGGTGTACGGCGACTGCGCGGTCAACCCCGACCCGACCGCCGAGCAACTGGCCGACATCGCCATCTCCTCAGCCCGCACGGCCGCCCAGTTCGGGGTGGACCCAAGGATCGCGATGCTGTCCTACTCCACCGGGGAATCCGGGGCCGGGGCCGAGGTGGACAAGGTTCGCACCGCCACCGAACTGGTGCGCGAGCGCCGCCCGGACCTCGTGGTCGAGGGGCCGATCCAGTACGACGCGGCCGTGGACGTGTCGGTGGCCAAGGCGAAACTGCCCGGTAGCGCCGTGGCCGGCCGCGCCACGGTGTTCATCTTCCCGGACCTGAACACCGGCAACAACACCTACAAGGCGGTCCAGCGCAGCGCCGGTGCGGTGGCGGTGGGACCGGTACTGCAGGGCCTCAACAAACCGGTCAACGACCTCTCCCGCGGGGCGCTGGTGCAGGACATCGTCACCACGGTGGCGATCACCGCCGTGCAGGCCGAGGCCGCTGCTCAAGCCGGGCACGACCAGGCGGTGCAGACCGAAGGGATCGGGTGATGGTGAACGACGACGGTCGCGACGGCGGCGCGAACCCGGGTGCGGACGCCCGCGACGGCGGCGCTCCCCCTGGCCGCGCAACCACCAGCGACGACGGCGCAACCGCTGCTGGCAGCGCGCGCGGGTCCAGCGGGGTGGTCCTGGTGATCAACTCCGGTTCCTCCTCACTGAAGTACCAGGTGGTGGACACCGGCGCCGAGCAAGCCCTGGCTACCGGCCTGATCGAACGCATCGGCCAACCGCTGGGCATCTGCACCCACTCCAACGGTGGCCGGGCCCAGCGCACCGAACAGCCCGTGCCGGACCACGAGGCGGCCATGGCCCTGATGCGGTCCGCCTTCGACCAGCACGGTCCGGACCTGGACGATTCGGACCTGGCCGCGGTGGGTCACCGGGTGGTCCAGGGCGGGGCCAGGTTCGGGGGGCCGGTGCTCATCGACGACGAGGCCATTGAGATCATCGAGAGCCTCGTGGACCTGGCGCCACTGCACAATCCCGCGAACCTGCAGGGCATCCGCGCCGCCCGGGAGTACTTCCCGCAGATGAAACACGTGGCGGTCTTCGACACCGCTTTCCATCTGACCATGCCCGACTACGCCGCCACCTATGCCATCGACCAGGCGGTGGCGGCCGAGCACCGCATCCACCGATACGGCGCGCACGGCACCTCCCACCAGTACGTCTCCCGGGAGGCCGCCCGGTTCCTGGGCATGGGGCCCGAGGAGGCGAACCTGATCGTGCTGCACCTGGGCAACGGGGCCTCGGCCACCGCGGTGCGTCAGGGCCGCTCGGTGGACACCTCGATGGGCCTGACGCCGCTGGAGGGCCTGGTCATGGGCACCCGCTCGGGTGATATCGACCCGGCGGTGGTGTTCCACCTGGCCCGCACCGCGGGGATGGGCATCAACGAGATCGACGAACTGCTGAACCGCCGCTCCGGCATGCTCGGCCTGAGCGGGCATGCCGACATGCGCGACGTGGACGCGGCGATCACCGCCGGGGACGCCGATGCGCGCCTGGCCCGGCAGATCTACACCTACCGCATCCGCAAGTATGTGGGGGCCTACACCGCGGCACTGGGGCACGTGCACGCCATCGTCTTCACCGCCGGGATCGGGGAGAACGACACGGCGGTGCGCGCTGAGTCCCTGGCCGGGCTGGAACGCATGGGGATCGAGGTGGACCCCCAGCGCAACACCGCACCGGTGCGGGGCACCCGCGTGATCTCCACCGACGACTCCGCGGTGGCGGTGCTGGTCGTACCCACGAACGAGGAACTGGAGATCGCCGGCCAGGCGCTTTCGGTGGTCAGCGATTGAGGCCGTTTCTGCGCTGCGGTGCCGGGGCACCGATCTGCCCTCCCGCGACCGGGGCACCGCTCGGTACGCGTGCCGCGACGGCCCGGGCTGTGGTCGCGATGAGGATGTCGGGCCTCGAGTTCGCTGCGCCGGCGTGCCCGCCGAACTACCATGGGGGTGATTCCAGGGAGGTGGCCAGGTGACCGAGGACAGGGCAGACGTGGTGCTTCGTGAGGTGACCGACTCGGATCTTCCGGTGTTCTTCGGGCACCTGCGCGATCCGCAGGCCGCCGCGATGGCCGCGATCGCCGATGATCACCCCAACGATCAGCACGCCTTCGAGACCAGATGGGCAAAGTTGCTCCGCGATCCCGAGGTGCATGCGCGCACCATCACCTACGCCGCGAGTGACGAGGTACTCGGCCACATCGTGGGCCTGCCTGTGGACGGGGAGTTCCGGGTCTCCTACTGGGTGGACCGGGCCCACTGGGGGCAGGGGGTGGCCACCGCAGCGTTGCGCGCGTTCCTGGACGAAGTGCCGATCCGGCCGATGGTGGCTCGCGCCCCGCGGCACAATGACGCCGCCGTGGTGGTCCTCAAGCGCAACGGCTTCCAGATGGTGGGCGAGGAGTCCGGGTACGTGCTCGAACGCGGCACCGTCATCGATGAACTGATTCTGCGCCACGCCTGAGACCGGGCCTGGCGGCGCGACGCGTCCGGCCGTTTTGACGAGCCATCCCAGCAAGCGAGAGGAAAACAATGCCCACGATCGGTGTGCAGGCCATGATGCTGCGCGACCACGCCAAGGAGCACGGCGTAGGTGAGTCCCTGCGCCGGGTGGCCGAACTCGGTTACCGCGCGGTGGAGATGTCCCAGATCCCGATGACGCCGACGAACGTGGAGGCGATGGAGCGAGCCCAGCAGGACCTGGGTATCGACATCGCCTCGTTGTCCGCCTCCTACCTGCCTCAGCGTGGTTCGGACAGTCTCAGCGAGGATCTGGACAAGATCAGCGCCGACTGCGAGCGCCTGGGCGTGCGGTACCTCCGCATCGGGATGGCACCGCTGCAGTACCTGACCAGCATCAGCGATGTGGCCGACTTCTGCGCCGGTGTGGACAAGGTCGCGATGGAACTGGCCCAACGGGGGGTGCGGTTGTACTACCACAACCACCACGTGGAGTACGGACGCCTGGAGGGGCGCACGCTGCTGGACATCATCTACGATTCCGCGCCGAACCTGGGCCTGGAGGTGGACGTGCACTGGGTGCAACGCGGCGGGGACGACCCGGTGCGGGCGCTGCACCGCTACGGCGAGCGGACCGAGTTGGTGCACCTGAAGGACTACCGGATCGCCATCATGCCGCCCGAGGCGATCGAGGCCCGCGAGGCCGGGGACTTCGCCGCCTTCGGTGAGGCCTGGCGGGACCTGGTCCAGTTCGCCGAGGTGGGGGAGGGCACCCTGGACTTCCCCTCGATCATCACCGCCTCGGCCGAGATCGGCGCGGAGTACCTTTTCGTGGAGCAGGACCAGTTCTACGGCCGGGACGTGTTCGAGTGCCTGCGCATCTCTCGCGACAACCTCATCGCCATGGGCTTCGGGGAGATGTTCTGAAACTGGAGTGCTGATGGACCGGTCCGGTGACTTCGACGCCACCACGGTCTACCTGAACACTGCCTCGATGGGGCTGCCTCCGCGCACCACCCGGAACGCGTTGGCCCGCGCGCTGCGGCAGTGGGCGACACCGCGGGGGTGGCGGTCTCCGCGGTGCAGTCGGCCACCGGTGAGATCGCTGATCTGGATGCCCTGGAATCCGCGTGTGCCCGCCATGGGGCGGATCTGGTCGTGGATCTGACCCAGTCCGCCGGCTGGCTGGACGTGCACGCGGGCAGGTTCGCTGCCACCGTCTGCGGGGCCTACAAGTGGTTGCTCAGCCCCCGGGGCAGCGCGTTCCTCACGGTGGGTCCGGAACTGGCGCAGCGGCTCCGGCCCCTGGCGGCGAACTGGTTCGCCGGTGACGACGTGTGGCAGAGCACCTACGGCCTACCGCTACGCCTGGCCACACACGCGCGCCGGTTCGACGTCTCCCCCGCGTGGCACAGTTGGGTGGGCACCGAGGCATCGCTGCGATATCTGCACCGGATCGGGACGGGGCACTGCACGCCCACGCCACCGACCTGGCACGCACCTTCGAGGAGGCCGCGGATCTGGAGCCGGGCGCCTCCCCGCCCGGGTGGGGCCGGCGCCGTCAGTGGGGCGTGATGGCGGTCAGGGCTGGGTCATCGTGGTGACGTCCAGGGCGGCGTCGAGCTGGTCCGGTGTCACCTCGCCGCGTTCGATGTAACCCAGGTCCTCCACGGCCTGCCGCACGGTGATCCCCTCGGTCACCGAGTGCTTGGCGATCTTCGCGGCGGCCTCGTATCCGATCAGCCGGTTCAGCGGGGTCACGATCGAGGGTGAGGACTCGGCCAGTTCCCGTGCCCGCTCGACGTTCGCGGTGATGCCGTCGACGCACTTGTGCGCCAGGTGCTCACTGGCCCGGGCCAGGATCGTGGTGGACTCCAGAATGTTGCGGGCCAACACCGGCAGCATCACGTTGAGTTCGAAGGACCCGGTGGTTCCACCGAAGGCGATCGCCGCGTCGTTCCCGATCACCTGGGCGCACACCATCAGCACCGCCTCGGGGATCACCGGGTTCACCTTGCCCGGCATGATCGAGGAACCCGGCTGCAGGTCCGGGATGGCGATCTCGGCCAGCCCGGTGTTGGGTCCGGAACCCATCCAGCGCAGGTCGTTGCAGATCTTCACCAGCGACACGGCCACGGTGCGCAGGTGCCCGGAGGCCTCCACCAGGGAGTCCTGGGCGCTCTGTGCCTCGAAGTGGTTGGGCGCCTCGGTCAGCGGGAGTCCGGTGTGCTCGGCGATCAACTCGGTCACCAGGGCGCCGAACCCCACCGGGGTGTTGATCCCGGTGCCGACCGCGGTGCCCCCCAGGGGCAGTTCGGCCAGTCGGGGAAGCGCCGAGCGCACTCGCTCGATGCCGTTGCGGATCTGCTGGGCGTAGCCGCCGAACTCCTGCCCGAGGGTGACCGGGGTCGCGTCCATCAGGTGGGTGCGGCCGGCCTTGACCACCTCGGCATACTCGGTCGCCTTGGCCTCCAGTGCGGCGGCCAGGGTCTCCAGCGCGGGCAGCAGTTCGGTGGTGACCGCCTGGGTGGCGGCGATGTGGATGGAGGCGGGGAAGACGTCGTTGGAGGACTGGGAGGCGTTCACGTGGTCATTCGGGTGCACCTGCACCCCGGAGCGACTCGCCAGCGTCGCGATCACCTCGTTGGTGTTCATGTTGGAGGAGGTGCCCGAGCCGGTCTGGAACACGTCGATGGGGAAGTCGTGGTCGAACTCACCGGCGATCACCCGGTCGGCGGCCGCCACGATCGCCTCGGCCCGGTCCTGGTCCAGCACGCCCAGTTCGGCGTTGGCCAGCGCAGCGGCACGCTTGACCTGGGCCAGTGCGGCGATGTGGTGCCGGGAGATCGGGATCCCCGAGATCGCGAAGTTCTCCACCGCCCGCTGGGTCTGAGCGCGGTAGGTGGCGTTCTTGGGCACCCGGACCTCGCCCATGGTGTCGTGCTCGATCCGGTACTCGGTCTCCTGGTTCACTTCTTCCACCTTCACGCTCGGAAACGTCGCCGTCAGCCTATCTCGCCGGCGTGCCCACCGGCGCCTCAGCGGATCCGGGTCGCGGCCCTGGCGGTGCGCACGCGACTATCGATCGCAGCCTCCCTCATAGGGGCTTGCGGCCCCGCTCACCGCTAGCGCCGGCCGGCCCCGTCGCCCTCGATCAAAGGCCACAGCAACCGCAGCTCCAGGGCCGGGACGCGCGAGGCACCCACGTGCCAGGGCCGTGGCGATGCATCCGGTGGGTACCACCGCGCCCGGGAACCGTCGCGGTCGATGACCGCTCCGGGTGCGGTGCGGTAGTCCATGGTCCGGGTGAAAACTCGCGGCGCCCCGGGACGGTAGTCCCGCGGCGGGTAGGTGCGGTGCGTGCGCAGATGCACACGACGTGCGGTACAGATCACCACCGAGCCCTCCTCGGACCACCACGCTCCAGGGTGTTCGACGGTGAGCACCTCCTGCCCCTCGTCAAAACTCACCTGCAGTGAACCGGCACCGGTGCTGACTGCATCTGCGGTGAACCACTCATCGAGTGGCTTGCCACCGGGCCAGTGCCCGAACATGACCGGGACGCACGACGGCGGGCCCTCCGGGGGGAGCAGCAGGGCCTCGATCGCGGCGGCCAACTCGCCGAGGTGGCCGGTCGTCATGGCGTACTCGTTCCGCGCTCGGAGGCACGCAGGGCGAGTGGATCCTTCGATTCCCCGGTGAGCCAGCGGCCCAGCACCGTCACCGATTGGTCGGTGTAGCCATGGCGGGCGTAGAAGGACGCCACCGGGTTGTCCTGGCGCACCATCAACTGCACCTTGCGGGCGCCGTGCCCGGCCAGCCACTCCTCACACGCCGTCAACATCTGGCTCCCGTAGCCGCGGCCGCGCATCCGGGGGTCGGTGGCGAAGTAGTAGATCCACCCGCGATGTCCGTCTACGCCCACCATGGCGGTCGTCACGATGTCTCCGTGCTGGGGCGAGGCCTCCGGAGTCCCGGCCACCCGGTGCTGCTCGATCACCGCCGGCCGCGGTAGGCGGGCGATCAGCACGGTGGAGACCGGGCTGGTGCTGGCCTGGTGGAAGTCGGAACCGGGATGATTCCATGGCCGGGTCAGGCCCGCGCGATGCCACAGCGCGATGACCTCGGCGGCATCCGACCGGTCCGCCTCGGTGACGCGCACCTGCGGGAGGTGAACGCCGCCGCTCCCGGCGTCGCCGTCGGGCATCACATCGGACCCGCGCGCCGTGCCGGCAGACCCCCCGGACGTCACACCCGGCGCACCCGGACCCACACCGGAGGAACCTCCACCGGCCGGACCCAGGCCGGCCGGATTCCCGCCGGGGGCCGACATCACCGCGGGTGGTAGGGAGAGACGACGACCTCCACGCGCTGGAACTCCTTGACGTCGGAGTACCCGGTGGTGGCCATCGCCCGGCGCAGCGCGCCGAACATGTTCACGGTGCCGTCGGCCTTGGTGCCCGGGCCGAGCAGGACCTCCTCCATGGTGCCCACCGAGCCAACCTGCACCCGTTCCCCGCGGGGGAGCTGGGGGTGGTGCGCCTCCGGTCCCCAGTGCCACCCTCGGCCCGGTGCCTCATCTGCCCGCGCCAGTGCCGCGCCGAGCATGACCGCATCGGCCCCGCAGGCGATCGCCTTGACCAGGTCGCCGCTGCGGCCCACACCGCCGTCGGCGATCACGTGCACGTACCGGCCGCCGGACTCGTCCAGGTAGTCACGCCGGGCCGCGGCCACATCAGCCACCGCCGAGGCCATCGGGGCGTGGATGCCCAGTGTGGTGCGGGTGGTGTGCGCCGCTCCCCCGCCGAAACCGACCAGCACCCCGGCGGCGCCGGTGCGCATCAGGTGTAACGCCGCAGTGTAGGTGGAGGCCCCGCCCACGATCACCGGCACGTCGAGTTCATAGATGAAGCGTTTGAGGTTCAGCGGCTCGGCCTGGCCGGAGACGTGCTCGGCGCTGACCGTGGTGCCGCGGATGACGAAGAGGTCCACGCCGGCCTCGACCACGGTGCGCCAGTGCTCCTGGGTGCGCTGGGGTGACAGCGACCCGGACACGGTCACCCCGGCGTCACGGATCTCCTGCAGCCGCTGGGTGATCAGTTCAGGAATGATCGGGGCCGAGTAGATCTCCTGCATCCGCTCCGTTGCGCCGGCGGCCGGCAGCTCGGCGATCTCCTGCAGCAGTCGCTCGGGGTTCTCGTACCGGGTCCACAATCCCTCCAGATCCAGCACACCGATGCCACCGAGGTTGCCGAGCTGGATCGCGGTGGTCGGGCTCATCACCGAGTCCATCGGGGCGGCCAGCACCGGCAGGTCCACGTAGTAGGCGTCGATCTGCCAGCCCACCGAGACCTCCTCGGGGTCCCGGGTGCGCCGGGAGGGCACCACGGCCACGTCGTCGAAGGAGTAGGCCCGCCGGCCCCGTTTTCCGCGTCCGATCTCGATCTCGATACTCACGGGTCAAAGGCTACTCGGTCCCGGTGCGGGCGGGTGGGAGTGCGCAGGGGCGTGGGCGATCCGGGCACCCGCCGGGCGCGGCTCAGCGGCGATGTCGGTGCCCTGTGCCATGGTCGGGGCATACCGATCCACCGGCACCAGCGAGGTTGACATGACCGCCCTCACCCAAGGCCCCCTCCTCGGGTTCGACACCGAGACCACCGGCGTGAATCCGTTCCGGGACCGAATCGTCACCGCAGCGTTGGTGGGACGGGGTCCGCACGGCACCGAGCAGCGCACCTGGCTGATCAACCCCGGGGTGGAGATCCCCGAGCAGGCGGCCGCGATCCACGGGATCAGCACCGCACACGCACGCGCCAACGGGATGGACCCGAAGCGGGCCCTGGCCGAGATCTCCGCCGAACTGACCGCCGCCTTCTCCCGGGACGTGCCGGTGGTGGCCTTCAACGCCACCTTCGACCTGACCATCATCGAGGCCGAACTGGAACGCCACCGGCTGCCCACGATCGGTGAACGGCTGGGCCGCCCGCTGTCGCCGGTGATCGATCCGCTGGTGCTGGACCGGGCACTGGACCGCTACCGCCGGGGCAAGCGCAAACTGGTGGACCTGTGCCAGGAGTACGGGGTGGAGGACGCCGGCAACCTGCACACCGCCGACGTCGACGTCGCCGCCACCCTGGACGTCCTGGCCGCGCAGGCCGACCGCCACCCCGAACTACTCACCCAGGACCTGGACCAGCTCCACCAGTGGCAGGCCGGGCAGCACCGGGCCTGGGCGCAGAACTTCAACTCCTGGCGCGCCTCCAACGGGTTCGAGGGTCCCGGCGCCAGCCTGCACTGGCCCCTGGGCAGGGAGGACGACGACGCGCCGGCCGTGCCCATGGCCTCCCGCGACCGTTCGGTCGCCTGAGCAAGTCCGACGGGGCCGGCGCCGGGAGTACCGCTCGAGCAGTCTGCGTCAGCGACGCCCGCCGTAGTTGGGTGCCTCGGCGATCATCTGCACGTCGTGCGGGTGGGATTCCTTCAAGCCCGCCGGAGTGATCCGCACGAACGATCCGCGCTCCTTCAACTCCGGAACCGTGCGGGCCCCGACGTAGAACATCGACTGGCGCAACCCGCCGATCAACTGGTGCACCACCTGGCTCAGCGGTCCCCGGTAGGGCACCTGGCCCTCGATCCCCTCGGTGATGATGTCGTCATCGGAGACATCGCCCTGGAAGTAGCGGTCCTTGGAGTAGGAGCGGCGCTCCCCCCGGGTCTGCATCGCCCCCAGGGAGGCCATGCCCCGGTAGCGCTTGTACTGCTTACCGTTGACCAGCACCAGGTCACCGGGGGACTCGTCGGACCCGGCGAACAGACCACCGAGCATCACCGAGTCCGCACCCGCCACCAGTGCCTTGGCAATGTCACCGGAATACTGCAGTCCGCCGTCGGCGATCACCGGCACCCCGGCCGGACGGGCAGCCAGCGCCGCCTGATGGATCGCGGAGATCTGCGGCACCCCCACCCCGGCGACCACCCGGGTGGTGCAGATCGATCCGGGGCCCACCCCCACCTTGACCGCGTCGACGCCGGCGTCCACCAGCGCCTGGGCTCCCTCACGGGTGGCGATGTTGCCGCCGACCACCTGCACGTCCTTGGTGGCCGGATCCGACTTCAGCCTGCGCACCATGTCCAGCATCAGCCGGGCGTGGCCGTTGGCGGTATCGACCACCAGCACGTCCACACCGGCTTCGGCCAGCGCGGTGGCCCGCTCCCAGGCGTCACCGTAGAAGCCCACCGCCGCTCCCACGCGCAGACGGCCCTCCTCGTCCTTGGTGGACAACGGGTACTGCTGGGACTTCACGAAGTCCTTGACCGTGATCAGACCGCGCAGCACGTTGCGGGCATCGACCAGCGGGAGTTTCTCGACCTTGTGCTTACCCAGCAGCGCCGCGGCCTCGGCCCGGGTGATGCCCACTCCCCCGGTGACCAGCGGCATCGGCGTCATCGCCTCATGGACCTTCGTGGTCTCGAAACTCTCGCCGGGCACGAACCGCAGATCACGGTTGGTGATGATGCCCAGCAGCACGCCCTCGGGATCGACCACCGGCAGACCCGAGATCCGGAATTGCGCGCACAGCGCGTCCATCTCCGCCAGGGTGGCGTCGGGGCCGATCGTGAGCGGGTTGGTGACCATCCCGGATTCGGACCGCTTCACCAGGTCGACCTGGGCGGCCTGGTCCTCGATGGCCAGGTTGCGGTGCAGCACACCCAGCCCACCCTGCCGGGCCACCGCGATGGCCATTCGCGCCTCGGTGACGGTGTCCATCGCTGCCGAGATCAACGGCATCGACAGCGGGATCCGACGCGTCAGGATGGTGGAGGTGTCGGCCTCACTCGGGATGACGTCGGTCTCCCCGGGAAGCAGCAGCACATCGTCGTAGGTCAGTCCGACGAACGCGAAGGGATCAGGGGCGGTGGCGGCGGGCTGAGGTTCGGTCACACCCCAAGTCTACGTGGCCGTCGCGATCTAGGATCGAGCGGTCTGGGTGAGGAGGCTCATGATCTCATGCAGCGCCCCGCTGAGGGTGCGGGCGCGGTGCAGGCCGTCCCGGGGGGCGATGGTGTCGGTGAGGGCGATCAGGAAGACCTCATCGCCCCGCTCGCACAGCACCCGCACCAGGTTCTCTGCGATCTCGGACTCCCCCAGGATGACTGTCAACACTCCCTGCTGGCGGGCTACCAGGTCCAGCAGCGCCTGCCCGCCATCGGCCTCCAGACGCTGATGCGCCACCCGAACGTGCGCTCCACGCAGCGTCATCTCGGTGGCGAGCACGTGGGCGTCGGTGCTCATCGACGGCACGCACTGCACCAACGCCTGGATCCGATCCGGCTCCGGCTCGGAGGTGGCCTCGGCGAGCACGGTCAGCATCTGGGCACGCAACAGCCGTTCCGGGTCGCGCCCCGGGCGATCCGGCTGCGGGCGCTGGGCGACCATCTCGATCGCGGGGCGCACCGCCATCAGCCAACCGTCCAGCAGACCGTGCTCACGTCCGGCTCGCCTGATCAGTCGCGCCAGCCGCCGATGATCCCCGTCGACCGCAGCCGCGGCCACGGTGAGCGGGTCGGCCACCATGGGCTCCTCGTCCTCCGGCCCGGCCCCGTCCGGCGCATGACCCTTTCGGCCGTTCTGCGCAGGCGGACCAGCAGCGGGCGTGGTGTCTTCGGCCGAGCCAGGACCGCCGGCTGGTGCGGCACCGTTCCTCGCGTCCGGTTCCCCGGCTGGTGCGGCACCGTTCCCGGCGTCCGGTTCCCCGGCTGGTGCGGCACCGTTCCCGGCGTCCGGTTCGCCGGCCTTCGCCGCACCGTCGGACACATCGGTGCCCCGCAGCGCAATTTCGGCGGCATCTGCCGGTGCCACACCCTCCAAGGTGAGGCGACGCATCGTCTCCAGCCTGGCCAGGTCGGATGCCTCGTACCGGCGGTGACTGCCGGCCACGTGACCGGATGGTCCCAGTCCGTACCGCCGGGCCCAGGTACGCAGCGTGGGAGCGGCCACTCCCAGGCGGGCCGCGACCCCGGCAACCGTCAACCGGATGCCGTCGCCAAGATCCTCCGGGGGCCCCGGCGACGTTGATGACACCGCGCACCTCCCCTTCCTGTCAGGGCCCCCACGGGCGACTTGTCCGGACCCACCCCACACGGGCGTCCTGTCCGAGCCCACGCGGGCGACCTGTACGAGCCCGCACGGGCCATTCCTGCCCTAGAGACTAGGCGGCGGATCAGCTTTGAACAAGTTGGCTCGCACGCATGAACAAGCGTCGAGCGCAACTGAACAATCTACGAAATGCTTCGAATAGTTTGCGCATCACCCTTGAATAACTTCTGGCGCGGTTGTAGCGTGTGTCTCGTTGAACTCATCCACCACCGATGGAAGGACTGAGATGGCCGAACTATCTAGACTCCCCGGACCCGTCATGGAACGTTGGGAGTGGCAGTACGAAGGCGCGTGCCGGGCAACCGGCTCCGAGCAGTTCTTCCACCCCGAAGGCGAGCGCGGCGCATCGAGGCGTCGCCGCGACGCCAACGCCAAGGCGATCTGCGCCGAGTGCCCGGTGATCCAGCAGTGCCGTGAGCACGCCCTGAAGGTGCGCGAACCCTACGGCGTCTGGGGCGGACTCACCGAGGACGAGCGCACCGACATCCTGGCCGCCCGGATGCCCGCCGCCAGCTGAGTTCCTCCCGGACCCCCGAACGCGACCGAGCCCCGGTTCCCACTGAAGGGAACCGGGGCTCGGTGTTTGCTCAGCAGCCGTAGCCGCTAGCGGCGGGTCACTTCTCGACGATCGCCAGAACGTCGCGTGCCGAGAGGATCAGCAGATCCTCACCGCCGTACTTGACCTCGGTGCCGCCGTACTTGCTGTAGACGACCTTGTCGCCAACCGTGACGTCCAACGGGACGCGGTTGCCGTTGTCATCGATCCGGCCCGGGCCCACCGCCAGGACTTCGCCCTCCTGGGGCTTCTCCTTGGCGGTGTCCGGGATAACCAGACCGGACGCGGTGGTCTGCTCGGCCTCGAGCGTCTTGACGACGATCCGATCCTCGAGCGGCTTGATGGAGACCGACACTACGGACCTCCCCTTCGCATGTGATGGGAACCAGGACAATGGACCGCTACCAACTACGCACCTCCGCCGTCGCGGGGGTCGGACATGCACCGCTGGTGAACGGTCGGGACCCCGGGTGGGGCCCCTCGGGGTCCAATCTAGATCGCCGTTAGCACTCGGTCAAGGTGAGTGCTAATCATGTGGTCCACGTCGCTCCACCGAACCGCTGCACCCTGGCAGAATCGTGAGTATGGATCCTGCCGCGCTCGCGCGCCTGCTCACCCCGGAGGGTTGGGCGCTGCTCGGCCAACTCCCCCCGTACTCCGAGGACGCAGCCCTGCGCATCTCCGAGGGCTTGCGCGCCCGGGGCCTGGACCCGGACCTGGTGGCGGCCGCCCTGACCCAGTCCAGGCTACGCGCCAAGGCGGTCGAGAAGTTCGGCGAGTTCGCCTCCGGCATGCTACTCACCGCCGAAGGGCTGGAGCAGGCCACCCGGCTCGAGGTGGCCGCGCTGCATGCGCGCCGTTACGCCGGGGCCGGGGCCAGCCTCGTGGCCGATCTGGGCTGCGGTCTGGGCGCGGACTCCCTGGCGATGGCGGGCCTGGGCCTGCGGGTGCTGGCGATCGAGAAGGATGAGGCCACCGCCGCCTGCGCCCAGATGAATCTGCGGGCCTTCCCCGAGGCTCAGGTGCGCCACGCCGATGGCCTGGAACTGGACCTGGTGGCCGAAGGCGTGGACGCGATCTTCGCCGACCCTGCCCGGCGCACCCGGCGCGGCAACCGCGTGTTCGATCCCAAGTCCTACTCCCCCGACCTGGACACGGTGCTCGCCCTGGCCGACACGACTCCCGACCTGGGCATCAAGGTCGCGCCCGGGATCCCCTACACCGCGCTGCCCAGCCTCACCCACGCCCAATGGGTCTCGGTGAACGGAGCGGTGGTGGAGGCCGGCCTGTGGTTCGGTCGCCTCGCCACCGAGGGTGCCGGCCGCAGCGCGATCCTGCTCACCGACGCCGGTACGCACCACCTCGGGTGGTCCGGAGATGCCGATGCCCGCGCGACCCAGGCGCCCGACGGCCGGCTCGCCGCCTACCTGCACGAACCCGACGGGGCGATCATCCGCGCCGGACTGGTCGCCGACGTCGCCGACCAGCTGGGCGGCCACCTGGTGGATCCCTCGATCGCTTACATCACGACCGCCCAGCCGGTAACCACTCCCTTCGCCCGCAGTTACCGCGTGCTGGACTATTTCGGCTTCGGCTTGAAACGCCTCCGGGCCTACCTGCGCGACCGGAACGTGGGGCGGGTGACCATCAAGAAGCGCGGCACCGCCGTCGTCCCCGAGCAGTTGCGTCAGCAACTGCAACTCTCCGGGGACGCCTCCGCCACGATCGTGCTGACCCGTCTACAGGGTGAGCAATCGGTGCTCGTGGTGGACCCGCTCGAGCCGGCGGGACGAGAATGAGGGCGTGACGCTTGAGTTCGCCCCCTCGTCCCGGTCCAGCCTGGGGGTTGAGTGGGAACTGGCGATGGTCGACGCCGACTCCGGAGACCTGCGCCAAGTGGCCCAGACGGTGCTCGACGCGGTCGCCCCGGACGACGGCTCCCAGCACCCGACCATCCGTCAGGAACTACTCCTGAACACGGTCGAGGTGGTCACCGGGGTGTGCCGGACCACCCCGGAGGCGATGGCCGATCTGTCCGGCTCGGTGGACCTGGTGCGTTCGATCACCGATCCGCTGCGGGTGGACCTGATGTGCGCGGGCACCCACCCGTTCGCCGACTGGGGCGGCCAGAAGGTCACCGACAAGGAGCGCTACGCCACCCTGATCGATCGCACCCAGTGGTGGGGCCGCCAGATGCTCATCTACGGGGTGCACGTGCACGTCGGCATCGAGGACCGGGACAAGGTGCTGCCGATCCTGGGGGCACTGCTCACCTTCTACCCGCATCTGCTGGCGCTGTCGGCCTCCTCGCCGTACTGGTCCGGCCGCGACACCGGATACGCCTCGAACCGGTCTCTCCTGTTCCAACAGTTGCCGACGGCGGGGCTCCCGTTCACCGAGATCCGCACCTGGGCGCAACTGGAGCGGTACGTGGCCGACATGCTGCACACCGGCGTGATCGAGGACTTCACCGAGGTGCGCTGGGACCTGCGGCCGGCGCCGCAGTTCGGCACCATCGAGATGCGCATCTGCGACGGGCTGTCCAACGCCACCGAACTGGCCGCGATCACAGCGCTGACGCACTGCCTGGTGGAGTACTTCTCCCGGATGATCGATGCCGGTGAGGCACTGCCGGCGATCACCCCATGGTTCCTGGCCGAGAATAAGTGGCGTGCGGCTCGCTACGGCCTGGAGGCGATCATCATCCTGGACGCCGACGGCCGCGAGGAACTGGTGACCGATCACCTGCAGCACGTGCTGGAGGTGCTGGATCCGATCGCGGCGGACCTGGGTTGCGCGAGCGAACTGGCCAGAGTGCGCCGGATCATCGACACAGGTGGCGGCGCGGCCCGCCAGCGCCGGGTGGCTCGGCGCAATGGCGGACGACTCGACGCGGTTGTGGCCCACCTGGTGGCGGAGTTCAAGGCTGGCCACCCGATCGACTGAGACACTCTGGACGCAGGCGGGCTAATCGGACCTCTTAGTAGTTGACATTACCTACTAGTGGCTTTAGCCTCCTAGCCATGCAGGAGGACGTCACCCGCGACCCGCAGTTACTCAAAGGCGTGCTGCCGATGCTGGTGCTGGCCCTGTTGCACCGGCAGGAGTCCTACGGCTACGAACTGGTGACCCGGCTGCGCGCGGCCGGTCTGGAATCCATCGCCCCCGGCACGGTCTATCCAGTGCTCACCCGGTTGGAACGCGAGGGCAGGTTGGCCTCCCGCCTGGAAGCCTCCAGTTCGGGGCCCGCGAGGAAGTACTACCTGCCCTCCGACGCCGGTAGCCAGGCATTGGCTGCCGGCCGGGCATCTTGGGGCTATCTCTGCGACGTGGTGACGAGGATCCTGTCCGAGACCCCTTCGCCAGGTCGGACCGACCGCCCAACCACAGCCATCCCCCATCTGGAGCGTGAGGTATGAACACCGAACCAGACGACCCGGCGGCACTGTCCCTGACCGACCGTTGGCAACGCTTCTGGTACCTGCAGACCGTGGCGCTGTGGCTGGACCCGATACCGCGTAGGCGGCGCAAGGACGTGCTGCGCGAACTCAAGGCCAACCTGGGGGTGGCTGCTGGTCGCGGCGGGATGTCCGCGGCGATCAGCGACCACGGCAGACCCCGCGCGCTTGCTCGCCAGTACCTGGACGCCGAGCCTCACGGCCGGCCCACCTGGCACCACGGGGCCGCGGCCGTATCCGTGGCCCTGGTGGCGTGGTTCTTCGCCTGCGCGATCTACGTGTTCGGGAGCCTGAACACCCTGCTCGGTGCCGGTCTGGCCGAGCCGGTGCGGATCTCCTTCCTCGGCCTCCAGATCACCACCGAGGCCCACGACGCCTACCTCGGGGCTACCTTCACCGGTATCTCCTGGGGCAGCCTGATCGCGTTCGCTCTCATCTTCGTCCTCGCTTCCCGCCTCTGGCGCCACCTCCCCCGCCACCAGCACCGCCGCACCACCGCACCAGTCTCCCGCTGAGACCGGTCAGGCGCGGTGAGAGGCGGCCTCGCGACCGACCGGTGTGGCGGGCGTTCGACCAGGCTGGCGCGGCCACCTCCCGCCCGGGGCGGAGGGGCGCCCAACCGGTCTCGCACGCTCATCTCACGCACAGGCACTGGCGGGTAGGCCCTCGACGGCGAACGCGAGCCGTCCCGGGGCATCGGCCGCACCGGTGAGGACCTCCACCAGCGCCTCCAAGCTTCCGGCGGTGCGCCCGTGGGTGGCGATCAAGGTGGGGGCGTCGGCGCCGGCCAACTGCCAGGGGCCGTCGAGGGCGATCGCCACGTCACCACCGGCCGCCGACGTACCCGCGCTGATCAACCTGATCGAGGTATCGGCGGGCTCCTCCAGCGGCACCACGTCCAGGCCGGCCCGCTCGGCGGCCTCGGCGAACGCGGTCCAGTCCGCACTCGTGCCGCCGCGTACGTGCAATCGTTGGCCCACCAGTTCCCCCGAGCACTCCCCCGCCGCCACGGTGATCGCCGCGGCGCTCAGATCCCGTGCCGCCTGCGCGGCCGAGCCCACGTCGCCGTCGTCGACCTCCCCGGCCTCCTCAGCAAGCCCGGCCTGCCAACGTTGCAGCGCGATCACCCGCCCCGCGGCCTCCCGCACCCGATCGCGGTCCAGCGAGCCGTCCTCGAGCGCGGCCATGATCGCCGCGTGGGCACCGGCGGTGTCGGCCGGGGTCAACAGCAGGTCCGCACCCGCGTCCAGTGCTTCCACCGCGATCTGCCCGGAGGTGCGAGTAGCGGTGAGGGCACCCATGTCCAGTCCGTCGGTGATCGCCACACCGGTGAAGCCCAGGTCCTCCCGCAGCACGTCATAGGCGCGCGGCGACAAGGTAGCCGGCACCCCCTCGTCCCAGGCCTGCGCCGCGATGTGACCGAGCATCACCATCGGCGCCCCCGCCTCGATCGCATCGGCGAACGGGACCAGGTCGCGCTCGGCCAGGTGTTGCTCGCCCGCATCCAGTACCGGTAGGTCGTAGTGGGAGTCCACGGTCAGGGCCCCATGGCCGGGAAAGTGCTTCACCGAGGTGAGCACGCCGCCGGCGGCGAACCCGGTCAGCGCCGCTCGCACAGTCTCGGAGACCCGTTCGGGGTCATCACCGGCGGCGCGCATGTTGATCGTCGGGTCCGCAGCACCGATGGAGACGTCAGCGACCGGGGCGAAGTTCATCGTCACCCCACTGGCACGCAGTTCGGTGGCCATCGCCGCCATCGCCGTGGAGACCGCATCGGGATCGGCGGCCCCGGCGGCGGCGAACGGCGGGAACGTCGTCCAGTCCCCGCTCTCAGCCGACATCCGCTGAACCGGCCCACCCTCGTTGTCCACCGAGATCACCGCCGGCCAGTCCCGGCTCATCTCGGCCTGCCCCTCCTGGACGGCAGCGGCGGTGTCCCGGACCTGGTCGGTGGAGGTGATGTTCTCGGCGAACAGGATCACCCCGGCCAGGTGGTAGGTCTGCACCAGCGCCGCGGCATCGCCCGGGTGTGTTCCGGAGTACCGGGCGATGATCACCTGACCGGCCAGCTCGTCGTCGTCCATCTGCTCGGCCACCTCGGTCGCCGACGCCAGGTCGGACTCCGCAGGCCCCCAGGCCAGCGTCGGTTCCGGGTCCGGCTCGGGCGACGGCGTGGGGGTGGGTGTGGGCTGTGCGGTTTGCTCGGGCGCGGGGTCGCTCGCGCCGGTGTCGGGTTGGTCGCCGGGCGCGGTGCACCCGGCGGCCAGGATGAGCGCGGCGAGGCCGAGGGCCACCGGGCTGCGCCGTGAACGGGATCGACCGTGGTGCATGCCCCTACTCTCGCACCTGGTGCGCAGACCCGGCTGGTGTGACGAACGACGTCGCCGCGCGCCCTTGTCCACCGACGCGCACCACCGCCTGCTAGCCTCCCTCTCAGCTGCCCCGGCCCCACTGCCGGCAGCCGGGCCGACCTGGGAGGGCGCATGCAACTCGAGGTCATCCTGGACGAGGGTGCCCAGCGACGCTGGCACCATGGGCTGCTACGCCGGCTGGATGACCTGCCCGGGGTCACGGTGACGGTGCGCCTGCGGCCCGTGACGCCCGCGCCCGACGCCCGGCGGTTGGGGCACCTGATGCGGTTGGAGACGCTGCTGCACCGCCTCGAACCTGGCGGCTTCGCGCTCGAGGCCGTCCATGAGGCCGGCTTCCCCGAACGCGTCCGCACCGACCCGGCCGCTGCCGTCCTGGACCTCACCGAGGAACCCGCGCAGAACTCCTGGACCGTCCGCTACGACGGCAAGCCCGGTGAGCAGGCCCTGGTCGACGCGGTGCGCTCCGGCCGGCTGCCGCAGGTCAGCGTGACCGACGGCGCGGGGGCTGTGCGCGCATCGGGCCGGCCCGGGAGTGAGCAACCGGGTCTGCTGACCACCGCCCTGGCCGATGTGACGACGGGCGTGGTCACCTTGGTTGAAGGGGCGGTGATCGGGAGGCCGTTCACCGCACCCACCTCGGACGGGACGGAGGCGACCTCACCCGCACCCTTCGGCACCCTTGCACGACGGCGCATCGCGGGTGCCGCGATCCGCCAGGCTTACCGGCGCCTCTACCGTGCCCCGCACTGGCGGGTCGGCTGGCGGCGCGTGCACGGACCGGGCGTCGTCGACCTCGGGGAACTGCCCAGCGGCTGGCGAGAGGTGCCCGACGACGGCTACCACTTCTACGCCGACCCGTTCCTGTTCGAGCACGAGGGCACCACCTTCATGTTCGTGGAGGACTTCGACCACCGGGTCGGCAAGGGTGTGATCTCGGTGTCCGAGTGGGGCGAGGACGGCCCGGTCGGAACCCCGCGCCCGGTGCTGCGCCACGAGGTACACCTGTCCTACCCGTTCGTGCTCGACCACGACGGGAAGGTCTGGATGATCCCGGAGACCTCGGGCGCCGGCACCGTCGAGCTTTACCGGGCGACTCGCTTCCCCGATGAGTGGGAACTGGAGAAGGTTCTCATCGAGGGCCTCGAGGTCAGCGATGCCACCCCGTTCCGTCGGGACGGCAGATGGTGGCTGGCGGGGACGGTACGCACCGGCGGCTCCTTCTCCGACAGCCTGCATCTGTGGTCCGCACCCGACCTGCTCGGCCCGTGGACCCCCCACCGAGCCAACCCCGTCCTGATCGACATCGCCAGCGCCCGTCCCGCCGGACGCGTCGTCGAACGGGATGGGCGGCTGCTGCGCCCGGTGCAGGACGGCCGGGACGGCTACGGGGCGGCATTGGCGATCGCCGAGGTGACCCGGCTCGACGACGACGGTTTCGACCAGCGCGTCATCGCCCATCTCACCCCGGGCACCGCTTGGCCCGGACGGTACCTGCACACGCTCAACTCCTGCGGTGACCTGGAGATCCTGGACGGCTCTCGGTTCTCCCCCCGGTTCGCCCTGCTGCGCAGGCTACCGGGCAGTCCGAAGGTCTGAGCGCTCCTGCGCGGTGGCAGGTTCGGCCCGGCGCCGGCCTCCCTCCGGCACCCACCGGCGGCGCTCAGGTGCTCGCCAGCACCTGGGTCAGTTCCATCGCCGAGTCGGTGGTGAAGTCCCACGGGGACGGCTCCAACCCCGAAGCCACCACCGCCGAGCCCAGGGCGGCGATCATGGCGCCGTTGTCGGTGCAGTAGCGCACCGGCGGCAGACGCAGGGTGATCCCGGCTTCGACGAACCGTTCGGCCGCCAGGGCGCGCAACCGGGAGTTGGCCGAGAAGCCGCCCCCGATCACCACGGTGTCGACCTCGTGCTCGCGGCAGGCGGCCACCGTCTTGGCGATCAGCACATCGGCGACAGCCTCGGAGAAGGAGGCGGCGATGTCGGCGGCGGGCACCTGCGCGCCGGCATCCTCGAAGGACTCCACCACCCGTGCTACCGCCGTCTTCAGGCCGGAGAAGGAGAAGTTGTAGGCGTGCACGGCCTGGTCCTTGGGCCGGCTCAGCCCGCGGGGGAAGGCGAACGCGGTGCGGTCACCGTCCTGAGCGAGCCGGTCCACGTGTGGGCCCCCGGGGTAGGGCAGCCCGAGCAGCCGGCCGACCTTGTCGAAGGCCTCCCCGGCGGCGTCGTCCAGGGTCTGGCCCAGTTCCACCACATCGGTGGCGACGTCACGCACCAACAGGAGGCTGGAGTGACCACCGGAGACCACCAGGCCGATGAAGGACTCCGGGAACCGGCCGTGCACCAATGCGTCCACCGCCACGTGGCCGAGCACATGGTTCACCCCGTACAACGGCACCCCCAGGCCGAAGGCCAACGACTTGGCCGCGGCCACTCCCACCGTCAAGGACCCCACCAGCCCGGGCCCGGAGGTCACGGCGATCGCGTCGACATCGCTCAGCGCCACCCCGGCCTGCTCGAGCGCGTGGTTCAGCGTCGGTTCGAATGCCTCCAGATGAGCCCGGGAGGCCACCTCCGGGACGATCCCGCCGAACCGCGCGTGATCGTCCATCGAGGAGGCGGTGACGTCGACAAGCAGATCGAGCCCGCGGACCAGCGCGATGCCGGTCTCATCGCAGGAGGTCTCGATGCCCAGGACCAGGGGAGTGTGCACCTGCCCAGGGTACGCATCCGGCGGTGCCACGGGGGCGAGCGTGACCGAGGCCACTGAGTCGCTGCTTCCCCACGACGAACGGAGCCGGTGCCCGCTCAGTTGCCGGACGGTTCCAACCCGGTGGCCACGGGCCGGTCGGAGTCGGCGCACCACTGCGACCATGAGCCGGGGTAGAGGGCGGCGCTGATACCGATCGAGTTCAACGCCGCCACCTCGTGCGCCGCGGTCACTCCGGACCCGCAGTAGACCGCCACCTGATCACTCTCGCGCACCCCGACGTGCTCGAAGTGCTCACGCATCTCGGCGTCGGTCAGGAACGTCTGGTCCTCGTGCAGGTTCTCCGTCGTGGGAGCGCTGCGGGCACCGGGAATATGCCCGGCTATGGGATCCACCGGCTCACGCGCCCCGGTGTAACGGTCCCGGTCGCGGGCATCGAGCAGTACACCGCGACGGGCGATGTCGGCAGCCCCCTCGGCATCGGTGAGCGGCATGTGCCCGGGCGAGAGGGTCACACCGCCTTCGGCCACCGCGACCGAGCCGTCCTCGAGAATGCCCCCGCTGCGACTCCAGGCTCGCAACCCGCCGTCCAGGATCCGCACGTCGGACAGCCCTCCCCAGCGCAGCAGCCACCACGCCCGGGCCGCGGCTGTGCCCCCGGAGTCGTCGTAGACGACCACGGCATCGCCGTTGTTGATGCCCCACCGCCGGGCCGCGGCCTGCAGGTCGTCAGCGTCGGGCAACGGGTGGCGCCCACCCGATCCCGGTGGGCCGGCCAGATCCCGTTCCAGATCCACGAAGTGCGCACCCGGGATGTGCCCGGCGATATAGGCGCGGTGACCGTCCGGCTCCGCCAGGGACCAGCGCACGTCCAGGACCACCAGGTCGGTGCGCGTCGGTGACATCATCTGCGCCAGTTCCTCGGCCGTGACGAGAACGCCTCGGCGCAAGGTGCTGTGGTCACTCACGTCTGCCTCCTCTCCGATCCCATCGGACCCGGCCCGCGCAGCCGCAGCCGCATGGTCAGGGCATCGGTGCCCTGATAGTAACCGCGCCGGCGCCCCACGGGCCCGAATCCCAAGGAAGCGTACAGGGCCTGGGCGCCCGGATCGTCCGCACGAACCTCCAGGTGCACCTCCGCGCACCCGGCCGCCTCGGCCTGGTCCAGCAGGGCCTGCATCAACGCCCGGCCGAGGCCTCGGCGCCGATGGGCCGGGGCGACTCCGACGGTCATGATGGTCGCCTGTTCGGCGAGGTCGATCCCGGCGTAGCCGCCGAGTTCCCCGGCACGCTCAACGACGACGTAACGTCGGCCGGGGATGGCAAGTTCCGTCTCGTAGGTGGCCCGGTTCCAGGCCCCGGTGCCGAACAGCACCGGCTCCAGATCGAGCACGTCGTCCAGGTCGGCGGGGACCATCGGGCGGATCAGGGGCGCGGCAGACATGTGCCCATGCTGCCGCGCCCGGTGGCTCAGCGCTCTGCGGCAGGGCGGGTGTGCGGCATCCAGATGAACTGGATGCGCTCCATCGCCTCGCTGCGAGCGGTGTTCTGGAAGGCCGCCACCCGCCAGACGGACTCCTGGTGCACCAGCGTGTAGGTCTGCACCTTCGTCAGGGCGCCGGGGTCATCGCTCTCGTACCGGTCTCCGCGGGTGGTCAGGATGGCCACGTCATCGGTGAGCACCTGCAGGCCCAGGTAGGCATCCGCGAGCCGGGTCCCCTCCAGCACCCCGTCGAACAGCGCGGCGTGGGAGTCGGTGATGTCATGGCGACCGGTGTAGTAGGTACCCGCGAAGGTGGTGTACGTGGCGTTCTCGGTGAACCCGGCCCCATAGGCGGTTGCGTCGTGCGCGGCCCACGCCCGAGTCAGTCCGGCGATGGTCGCACAGACACCGGCACGCACGTCCTCGGTTGCGTCCTGATCCAGGGCCGAGGTGGTCGGCACGTCTGCGCACTGCGCCGTGCCGGTCTGGGCGAGCGGGGCCGGGGAGGTCAGCCACAAGCCCAAGCCGAGCGCGACCGCGACCAGCGCCGCCACCGCCCCCAGGATCCACCGACGGCGGGTGCGGCGGGAGCGAACACCATCGGAGCGGGCCGGGGCGCGAGACTGCTCACCGGGAGAGTCTGCGCCCGGTTCGGCGGGCTGGGTGGTCGTGGTGAACGTCTCCCTCAGAATTGAATGCATGAGTGCAACTATTGCACATGTGCAAGAATGTACCCATGGTGCCTGACGATCTCACCGAAACCTACCGGCGCTACCTGGCTTCGGTGGTGCGGTTCCATCTGGCTGCCGCCGAGGCCGGTGGTCTGGGACCGACGGATTATCAGGCGAGCAGCCTGCTGGACCTGGATGGTCCGATGGCCGTACAGGACCTGGCCGAGGAGTTGGGGCTGTCCCCCAGCGCGACTACCCGGGTGGTGGACCGGCTGGTGCAGGCCGGCATCGCCTCGCGCACCACAGACAGCCAGGACCGCCGGCGCACCCTCATCGCGCACACCGGCCACCTGCCCGCCGAGTTGCACCAGGTCCTCGGCGGCGTCCGGGGGGCCATCGGAGCCGCGGTCGCGACGCTGGACGCCAAGCAGGTCGAGGGGCTGGCAACCTATTTCAGCGTAGCGACCCGGGCCTACCGGGACGCGGCTCCGGCACGAAGGGCCTGATCGGGTGGTCAGGAGGCGCGCTTGCGGCCGGCGCTGTGGTGCACATCGGGCCGGCGCAGGTACCTCGGCTCCAGCGACAGGTCCCCATCGTGGGAGCGCCGGTGCACCATGATCTGCGCGAGCAGCGCCGGGTCCACCGGCGCACCGGGTGCGAGCGCACCATCCGGAACCAGGCCGGCCTCGCCGCTTCCGGCCGCACCTGCTGGGGTGGAGCCGGCGGCGGGTGTGAACACATCGGCATACAAAACCGCGGCCGGTCCGAACACGGCACCGGCCTCGATCAGGTCGGCATGGTCGGCGGCCACCTGGGCCGGTGCGGCCACGGCCGGACCGGCCACCGCCGTCACATCCTCGGCGCCCACCCGGTACCGGGCGTAGTAGACCTCACGGCGCCTGGCATCGGTGACCACCAGTACCTCCGGTGTGCCCAGCCCGCCCGTACCACCGGCGCTGACAGCCGACCCGCCGGCACCGGCTGCGAGCGCCAGGGCGTCGAGCGAGCAGACCCCGTAGGCACTGATGCCGCGAGCACGAGCGAAGCCGCGCGCGGTGACCAGCCCGACCCGCAATCCGGTGAAGGGTGCCGGCCCGGTGCCCGCGACCACGGCACCGACCTGATCGGCATCGGCTCCCGCCCCGGTGAGGACCTGCTGGATCATCGGGACCAGGGTCTCGGCGTGGCGGCGGCCATCGCCGCTGCGGGACCGTGCGAGGACCTGCACCGGTTGCTCCCCCGGCCCGGTCCGGCACAACGCCACCGCGGCATCACTGGAGGTATCCAGGGCCAGCACCAGACCCTCGCCGGCGTCGGCCTCGGTGTGCTTACTCACCACTGTGTCCCTCGACATCGGTCCTCCCGGTCAGGTCCTCCGGTGCCACATCGGCCCACCGGGCCCCATGGGCGCTGATCGTGGCCCACCGGGGTTGCTCTCCCACATCACCGCCGGCGCCGCGCATCCGGTGGATGATGATCTCCAACCGGTCCTCGGCCAAGCCCTCCACCAGGCCCGCGCCCCATTCCACCACGGTGACCGCCTCGGCCAGGGTGGTGTCCAGGTCCAGGTCATCGACCTCGGCGAGGCTGCGCAGCCGGTAGGCGTCCACGTGCACCAGCGCGGGTCCGGGCCCGGCGGCGGCATGGGTGCGGGCGATGATGAACGTCGGTGAGGAGATCCGCCCGCGCACGCCCAGACCGGACCCGATCCCCTGCGTCAGCGTGGTCTTGCCGGCGCCCAGGTCCCCGGTCAGCACTACCAGGTCCCCGGCCCGCAGCATGCTGCCCAGGCGACGGCCGAGCTCGGTGGTGTGGGCGCTGGTGGGCAGGTCCAGGCGATGCACCCAGCGGGCGCTGTCGCCACCGTCCGAGGCGGTCTCTGACTCACTCATCATCGACGCCGAGGGCGTTGAGGTACGTGCGCGGAATCCGGGCACCCATCCGCGCCACGATCTCGTAACTGATCGTGCCCGCGGCATCTGCCCAGTCCTGGGCGGTAGGTTCGCCGTCGGCGCCGGTGCCGAACAGCACCGCCCGCTCCCCGGGTACCACCTCAAGGTGATCGGGCCGTGAGGGACCAAGGTCGATGGTGAACTGGTCCATGCACACCCGACCGGCGATCGGCACGGTACGCCCAGCCACGCGCACCGGCCCGGCGTTGGAGGCGTGCCGCGGGATCCCGTCGGCGTACCCCAACGGGATCACGGCCAGCCTGGTCTCCTCGGTGGTGGTGTAGAGGTGAGCGTAGGAGATGCCCTGGTGCGCCGGTGCGTCCTTGACCAGCATGACCTCGGACTCCATCCGCATCGCCGGGACCAGTCCGAACCCATCGGCGCTGCGGTACTGCGGCGCCGGCGTCAGCCCGTAACTGGCGATCCCCGGACGGACCAGATCGAAGTGGGTCTGCGGCGCGGTCAGGGTGCCGGCGGAATTGGCCAGATGGCGCACCAACAACCGGGCACCGGCGGCCTCGGCCAGGTGCACCGCGTCTGTGAACGCCTGCACCTGCGCCGCGATCGAGGGGTGACCGATCTCATCGGCTCGGGCCAGGTGGGACCAGACCCCCACCACCTGTACCGCCCCCTCGGCCTGGGCGCGCATGGCCGCGGCCACCAGATCCGGCCAGGCCTGGGCGAAGACCCCGCCACGGCCCATCCCGGTGTCGATCTTGAGGTGTATGCGCGCGGTGCGCCCGCTGCTGCGCGCAGCCCGGACCACCTCATCCAGGGCCCAGCCGGCCGAGACCGACAGGTCGATATCGGCCCGTACCGCCTGCTCCAGCGGTGCTCCCGGGGTGTACAACCAGACCAGCATCGGGGCGGTGATCCCGGCCTCGCGGATGGCCAGTGCCTCGCTGAACTGGGCCACGCCCAGCCAGGTTGCCCCCGCCTGCAGCGCCGTACGTGCCACCGGGAGCAGGCCGTGGCCGTAGGCGTCCGCTTTGACCACGGCCATCACCTCGGCGGTGGGTGCCGCGTCGGCCAGGATGGCGATATTGGCGCGGATGGCTGCCAGGTCCACGATGACCTCGGCCGGATGGTAGTGCGCTTCACTCGCGGTGCCGGCGCCCGGCGCCGGGGTTCGGGTGCTCATCGGTTCGGGTCCGTTCGGAGCAGATCGGCGATCGCGCGCGGGACGGCCGCGGCCAGGTCAACCGAACGCAGCGGACCGCCGGCCAGGTGGGCGGCCCGCCCGTGCACGACGACGGCGGCTGCGGCCACCGCGGCCACGTCACCGGGGTGGGCCTGAGCCAGCATCGCCCCGAGGATCCCGGCCAGCACGTCGCCCGAACCCGCCGTGGCCAGCCAGGGCGTGCCATCGGCCTGGCTGTATCCGGGACCGCCGTCGGGCGGGGCGATCACGGTGATGGCGCCCTTGAGCAGCACGGTGGTCCCGGTGCGCCGGGCCGCCCGGTGCGCCCAGGTCCATGGGTCGGCCTCGATCTGTTCGCGCCGGACCTCATCCCCGAAGCGCCGCAGCAGCGTCTCCAGTTCCCCCGCGTGCGGGGTCAGCACCACCGGCTTGCGGGTCAACCCGGCCGGGGCGTCCGGCAAGTGGTCCAAGGCGCCGGCGTCCAGCACCACCGCCACCGCGGCATCGCCATCCTCGGGGCTCTCCTCGCCCAGGCCCCATCCGCGCAGGGCCCGGCGCATCGCCGCGGCGAGGTCGTCGTCGTCGGCCATCCCCGGTCCGATCACCAGGGACTGCACGCGCCCGTCCTCCGGCACCACCTCCGGATGGGCGCCGATCACCGCATCGGCGACCTCGCGGCGGCCCAGATAGCGCACCATGCCCACGCCCCCTCCCAGGGCGGCCGCCGCGCACAGCAGTCCGGCGCCGGGGAATCGCGGTGATCCGGCGACGAGGCCCACCACGCCCCGGGTGTACTTGTGGTCGGCTGGTTCGGGGACGGGCCACAGGTCGGCCACGTCGGTGGGCGTGAGCCGGTGCACGGTCGCCTCCTGCGCGGCGAAGGACCCGCCAAGTCCCAGGTCCACCACCTCCACCCGGCCGGCGTGCTGGGCTCCTGGGGGGATCAGCAGGGACGTCTTCGGTGCACCCATCGTGACGGTGAGATCGGCCCGGAGCACGCCGTCGGCCGGCTCATCGTGGTCACCCGGCCCGCCCGGGCCGGTGTCGCTCTCGCCGGTCGCAGGAGGTGGAGGGGCGGCCCGGACCGGGTCGGCTCCGACACCGCTCGGCACGTCCACCGCCACCACGAGCGGGTCCACGGGGGAACCGCTGCGGATCGGCTGCAGAACCCGAACCACCTGCGCAGGTAGGCCGCGCAATGCGCCCTGCACGCCGATGCCGGCCAGGGCGTCCACCCACACATCGGCCCACTGCCCGAGCCGGGACAGACCCCCGGCGCCGACACCACCGGCGAGGTCCACCAGTTGCGCCCCCGCCCGCCGGGCCGCGGCCAGCCCCTCGGGGTGGGGCCGCTCGTGGGCCAGGACGCACCGCACCTGAACGCCACGGTCGATCAGGTCCGCGGCCGCGAACAACCCGTCGCCGCCGTTGTTCCCCCCGCCCACCAGCACCAGCGCCCGTGCTCCCGGGACCGCGATGTGGTGACGGCGCAACAGCGCGACCGTGCGCGTGGCCAGGGCGAAGGCAGCGTTGCGCATCAGCGGGCGGCCCTCGGCCAGGGCCGGGGCCTCGGCATCGCGAACCGCCTGGGCGCTGTAACCGCGGATCATCGCTGCGCCAGTGCCATCGCCGAGGCGATCCCGGCGTCGTGGGAGATGGACAGCAGCCAGTTGCGGATCCCCAGGTTCTGGGCGGCCGCGGCCACCGAGCCGGTCAGTTCCACCTGCGGTGGACCACCGGCGATCCGGAGCACGGTGGCGTCCTGCCAGCTCATCCCACCCGGGGCCCCCATCGCCTTGGCGATGGCTTCCTTCGCGGCGAACCTCGCCGCCAGGGACGCATCGGGCAGGTCCCGCTCGACGGGGGTGAACAGTCGCTCACGCAGTCCGGGTGCCCGGTGCAGGGTGGCCATGAACCGCTGCACGTCCACCACATCGATCCCCACGCCCACGATCACGTGTGTTCCTCTCCTCCGACGCTCGCCCCGGGGATCACTCCACCGTGACCGACTTGGCCAGGTTACGCGGCTGGTCCACGTCATACCCCTTGGCTGCGGCCAGCGCCGAGGCGAAGATCTGCAGCGGCACCACGGTCACCAGCGGCATCATCAGCGTGGGGGTGCGCGGCACCCTGAAGACGACGTCGGCGTAGGCGGTGACCTCCTCGTCCCCCTCCTCGGCGATCACGAGGGTGCGGGCGCCGCGGGCACGGATCTCGGAGATGTTGGACACCACCTTGGCGTGCAGGGTGGGGCGGCGCGGCGTGGGCACGATGACGAACACCGGCTGGCCCTGCTCGATCAGCGCGATCGGGCCGTGCTTGAGTTCCCCGGCAGCGAACCCCTCGGCGTGGATGTAGGCGAGTTCCTTGAGCTTCAGCGCCCCCTCCATGGCCACCGGGTAGCCCACGTGCCGGCCGAGGAAGAGCACCGAGTTCTCATCCTGCATCGAGCGGGCCACGTCACGGACCTCGTGCTCGCGGTCGATGACGGTCTGGATCTTGGCCGGGATCGCCGCGAGTTCCTCGAGGTAGCCGGCGACCTCGTCGATGTACTTGTACCCGCGCAACTGGGCCAGGTACAGCCCGAGCACGTAACAGCCGGTGATCTGGGCCAGGAAGGCCTTGGTGGAGGCCACCGCCACCTCCGGGCCGGCGTGGGTGTAGAGCACCGCATCGGCCTCGCGGGCGATCGTGGAGCCGTGGGTGTTGACGATCGCCAGCACCTTGGCGCCCTGCTCGCGGCCGTGCCGGATGGCCATGATGGTGTCCATGGTCTCCCCCGACTGGGAGATCGCCACGATGAGCGTCTTCTCGGAGACCACCGGGTCGCGGTAGCGGAACTCGTGGGCCAGTTCCACCTCCACCGGGATGCGACACCAGTGTTCGATGGCGTACTTTGCCACGTGCCCGGCGTAGGCGGCCGTGCCGCAGGCCACCACCACGATCTTGTCCACACTGCGCAGCACCGACTCACTGATGCGCATCTCATCGAGCATCAGGGTCCCGTCGGGGCCGATCCGGGCGCGCAGCGTGTCGGCGACCGCCTGGGGCTGATCGTGGATCTCCTTGTCCATGAAGGTGTCGAACCCGCCCTTGACCGCGGCGTCGGCGTCCCAGTCGACGGTGTAACGGTTGGCGTCGGTGACCGGTTCGCCGTCGGCGTCGATGATCTGCACCTGATCACCGGTGATGGTGACGATCTGGTCCTGACCCACCTCCATCGCCTCACGGGTGGAGGCGATGAAGGCGGCCACGTCGGAGCCGAGGTAGTTCGCCCCCTCCCCCAGGCCGACCACCAGGGGTGAGTTGCGGCGAGCCCCCACCACCGTGCCGGGCTGCTCGGCGTGCACCGCGAGCAGCGTGAAGGCACCTTCCAGCCGGGCGGCCACGGTACGCATCGCCTCGGTCAGGTCTCCGGTGTCGGTATAGGCCTGACCGAGCAGGTGGGCCACCACCTCGGTGTCGGTCTCGGAGGTGAAGGCCACACCCTCCTGCACCAGCGCGCTCTTGAGGGGGTGGAAGTTCTCGATGATCCCGTTGTGGATCACCGCGAGGCGTCCGTCCGCGGAGGTGTGCGGGTGGGCATTGGCGTCCGTGGGTGCCCCGTGGGTGGCCCACCGGGTGTGCCCGATGCCCGCACTGGCCGGCGGCAGCGGGTTCGCCTCGAGGTCACCGAGCAGGTTGGCGAGTTTGCCGGCCCGCCTGGCCGTGGCCAGTCCCTCCGGGTTCACCAGCGCGACGCCGGCGGAGTCGTAGCCGCGGTACTCCAGGCGCTTCAAGCCCTCCAGCACCACCTCCAGGGGACGGTCATCAGCGGTAGGTGGGCCTGCATATCCGACGATTCCGCACATGGGGCACACTGTATAACCCGCGTCCCGGCGTTGCCGTGAAGCCGGGTGCCACGATCGGCAACATCACACCGGAGGCGGTCCGGTCCGGTCCCCACCGGTCCGCCCGGGGTGGGAGAGTAGGTGCGTGGTGATGACCGACTTCGCTGACCTGGCCGACCTGCCCGGGGAATCGGCCGAGCCCTATGTGGAGTTCGACCGGGCCAACTGGAGCCGGCTCTCCGCCTCCACCCCACTGCCCCTGACCGCGGCCGACGTGGACAACCTGCGCGGGCTGGGCGACCCGATCGACCTGGATGAGGTCGACACGGCCTACCGGCCCCTGTCCCGGCTGCTCAACCTGTACGTGGCGGCCAGCCAGCGGCTGCGCGAGGCCACCACCACCTTCCTCGGGGAGAAGAACGGCCCCACCCCGTTCGTGATCGGGGTGGCCGGCTCGGTGGCGGTGGGCAAGTCCACCGCCTCCCGGGTGCTGCGCGAGATGTTGGCCCGCTGGCCGGAGACACCCCGGGTGCAGCTGATCACCACCGACGGGTTCCTGCACCCCAACGCCGAACTGGAGCGGCGTGGCCTGATGGAGCGCAAGGGGTTCCCGGAGTCCTACGACCGGCGCGCGCTGCTGAACTTCCTCGCCCGCGTCAAGGGCGGGGCGGACGCGGTGGCGGCGCCGGTGTATGACCACCTGACCTACGACATCGTTCCGGACAGGCAGATCGTGGTGCACCGCCCGGACGTGCTCATCGTGGAAGGCCTGAACGTGCTGGCACCGGCCCGGGTGAGCGCCGACGGCGAACCCTCCCTGGCGGTCAGCGACTTCTTCGACTTCTCCATCTACATCGACGCCAAAACCGCCCACGTGCGCGAGTGGTACGTGGAACGATTCGGGCGGCTGCGCCGGACCGCCTTCGCCCAGGAAGCCTCGTACTTCCACCGCTACGCGGACCTGGATGACGCCCAGGCCCGCGCCAAAGCCCTGGACATCTGGAGCCGGATCAACGAGCCGAACCTGATCGAGAACGTCCTGCCCACCCGCGGCCGGGCCACCCTGGTACTGCATAAGGACGCCGAGCACCGCCTTGCCCGGATCCGGTTGCGAAAGATCTGAGACGTCCGTGAGCAGCGTCGACCCCGCACCGGGACCGGAGCCGAAGGAGCGACGGCGCGGCGGGCAGGTGTCGGACACCGATCCGGTGACCACGGAGGCCGGTTCGGTGGCGGGCAGGTCCGGACCGGATGTGCTGACCTTCCGCGGCATCCCCTACGCTGCGGCCCCCGAGGGTGCGGCCGGCTTCGCCGCCCCGCGGCCGCATCCGGGATGGGAGGGCGTGCGGCCGGCGCTGGCGAACGGACCCACCCCCACCCTGGGTCCCACCCGGGCCAACCACACGGTCCCCGAGGTGCACGTACCGGGCTCGGAACGCCTCAACCTGAATGTCTTCACCCCCACCACCGACGCGGCAGCGAAGTTGCCCGTCTACGTCTGGATCCATGGCGGGGCCTACGTCGGCGGTGCGCCCGGGGGCGCCTGGTTCGACGGCACCGGGTTCGCCCGCCGGGGCATCGTCACGGTGACGATCACCTACCGGTTGGGCTTCGAGGGATTCGGCCACGTGCCCGGGGCTCCGGACAATCGAGGGCTGCTGGACCAGATCGCCGCCCTGGAGTGGGTGCAACGCAATATCGCCGCCTTCGGTGGGGACCCCGGGCGGGTGACCATCGGTGGGCAGAGCGCGGGAGGTGGCTCCGTGCTGGCCCTGCTGGCCAGCCCGGCCACCGCGGACCTGTTCGGCAGGGCCATCAGCCACTCGGCACCACTGCCCGACATCACCGCGGACACGGCCGCCGAAGTGGGGCAGCAGTTGGCCCGTGCCTGCGGGGTGGAGCACACCGTGGCCGGCTGGTCCGCCGTGACCCGGGAGCAGCTCGTGACCGCGGAGCGGGCGCTGATCGGCGGCGGGCTGTGGGAGGGGCTGCGGCACCTGGGACGGGTGTTGCGTGAACGGGAGAACGTCACCTGGTTCGGGCCGGTATTGGGAACAGAACCACTGGGTTCGGAACTGATGACCGACCTGGCCGCAGCGCAGCGACCGTTGCTCCTGGGTGCCACCAGCCACGAGTTCAACCATCTCGCGACGCTGGTCCAGACCGACCTCGGCCCGGGCCTGACCTCCCGGCTGCTGCGTGGCCTGGGGATGCCTGCCGCCCGGGCCAGGGCGTACCCGGCCGCGTTTCCGGATCTGACCGGCACCGAACTGATCGGCCAGGCCATCACCGACCGCCTGTTCCGGTACCCGGTGGTGCGCATCGGCGCCGCCCGCGCCGAGACCTCGGCCCCGACCTGGGCGTGGGACTTCCGGTGGCGCTCACCGCTGACGGGCCTGTCCTCGCACTGCCTCGACCTGCCCTTCGCCTGGCACAACCTCACCGCCGACCGGGTGGCCCGGGCCGCCGGTGCGGAACCCCCGGTGGGCCTTGCCGATGAGATGCACGGGGCGATCGGCGACTTCATCGTCGACGGTGATCCCGGGTGGGCCCCCTTCACCGCGACCGAACCGTTCGCGCGGGTGTTCGACACCGAGAGCTGGACCGGCCGGGATCCTTACCGCTTCGAGCGGATCGCGGTGCAGGTGGAGCGCGGCCGCTGAGGCCCTGTCGGCCTCGCCGGGGTGCCCGAACGGTCGGTGCGGCGCACGCCCTTCTCAGCCACCGTCGCTGACGGTGACCTCCTCGCGGGGGTTGGGCAGCACCGGCGGCGCCGGCACGGGCGGTGGGAAGAACCTGCGCATCCCCAGGTCGATCAGCGTTCCCAGGCCCACCCCGGCCACGACGCCGACCAGGACACCCAGCAGGGGCCGTCCGTACAGCAAGGCGCCGGCTCCCACGCCCAGCGCAACCGAGTACAGCGACCACATCACCGAGGCCACCGCGGCGAAGCCGATGAAGCGGCGCAGTGGGAAACCGAGGGCGCCGGCGCTCAGGTTCACCGCCACCCGGCCCACCGGGATGTACCGGGCCGCGAGGATGAACGCACCGCCGCGCTGGTGGATCGCCTTGGACGCCCAGGCCAGGGTTCGCCGGCCGCGAGGTCCGCGGAAGAGGCGCAGGCTGTGCACGTCGACCTTGGTGCCGATCAGGTAGGCGAGAAGGTCCCCGCAGAAAGCACCGAGTGCGGCGGCCGGGATCAGCAGCCAGAGGCTCAGTCCTTCGCCCTGGGCGTTCAACGAGGCCATCGCGATGACCAGGGACTCACTCGGGACGGGCGGGAAGATCCCGTCGATCAGACAGAACGCAAGAAGGACCACCAGGGACCACGGCGACGCGGCACCCTCGAGGATCAGGTCGATCACAGATGAACTCCTCGAGCGTGGTGTCGATGACCATGACGCCACCGCACCCGGTGGCGACGCCGCCAGCGTATGTCACGGAGAGGTCTCAGGCACCACCAGTTCGTGTGCGAGTCCCGCGCCGGCGAAATTCTTGGTCAGCGCGTACGCATCGGGGATATCCGATCCGCTTCAGGCCAGTGCCAGGCGCGCGCGGACCACATCGGCCAGTACCCGGGCCTCCTCCTCGGCCTGGTCCTGCTGGGCGGCCTCCACCATCACCCGTACCAGCGGCTCGGTGCCCGAGGGGCGCAGCAGCACCCGGCCGGTCTCGCCCAACCGGGCCTCGGCGGCCGCGACGGCCGTACGCACCTCCGCATCGGAGTCCACCCGCGTCTTGTCCACTCCGCTGACGTTGATGAGCACCTGGGGCAGGCGCGGGACCGCACCGGCCAGGTCGGCCAGGCTACGTCCGGTCTGCGCCACGCGTGCGGCCAGGTGCAAGGCGGTGAGGAGGCCGTCCCCGGTGGTGGCGTGATCGGCCAGCACCAGGTGTCCGGACTGCTCCCCGCCCAGGCTGAACCCGCCGGCGCGCATCCGCTCCAGCACATACCGGTCGCCGACCCCGGTCTGCACCGTGGTGATGCCGGCCTCACGCATGGCCAACAGCAAGCCGAGGTTGCTCATCACCGTCACCACCAGGGTGTCGTAGGCCAGGGTGCCGGCCTCCTTCATGGCCTGGGCCAGGATGCCCATGATCTGGTCGCCGTCGACCAGTGCGCCGGTGTGATCGACCGCGAGGCACCGATCGGCGTCACCGTCGAACGCCACCCCCAGGTGCGCCTCGGAGGCCACGGTGACCGCCTGGAGCTGCTCGGGATGGGTGGATCCACACATCTCGTTGATGTTGCGACCGTCGGGAGAGGCGTTGATGACCACCACATCGGCACCGGCATCCCGCAGCGCCTGCGGCCCGACCTCGCTGGCCGCGCCGTTTGCGCAGTCCACCGCGATGCGCAGGCCCCGAAGCGGGATGGAGGTGGTGCTCAGCAGGTGCTGGACGTAACGGTCCCCACCCACCCCACGGTCCAGCACGACGCGTCCGACGTCGTCCCCCACCGGGAGCTCGACCGGGGCATGGAGGGCAGCCTCGATCGCGTCCTCCACATCGTCATCGAGTTTGTGCCCGCCCCGGGCGAAGAACTTGATCCCGTTGTCCGCCATCGGGTTGTGCGAGGCGGAGATCATCACGGCCAGGTCCGCGTCCTCCACACTGGTCAGGTGCGCCACCGCGGGGGTGGGCAGCACGCCCAGGTCCTCCACATCCACACCGGCGCTGGAAAGCCCGGCGATGGTGGCCGCAGCCAGGAACTGGCCGGAGACACGGGGGTCACGCCCCACGATCGCTTTGGGCCTGCGGTCCTCGAACCGGCCGTGCGCGGTCAGCACCGAGGCGGCGGCCATGCCCAGGCGCAGCGCCAACTCGGCGGTGACCTCCCGGTTCGCCAACCCCCGCACTCCGTCGGTTCCGAAGAGTCGAGCCATCGTTCACTGTCCTTCCGCTACCACGCCGCCGGCGGCGCACGCGGGCCCCGCGCGACCACGCAGCGCATCGGCCCCGGCGGGTGGGTTCCCGCCGGGGCCGATGATGCCACGTCCTAGCCCGCGAGGGCCCGCGATCGGGCGCTGATCAGCGCTTGGAGTACTGGGGAGCCTTGCGGGCCTTCTTCAGCCCGGCCTTCTTCCGCTCGATCACGCGGGCGTCGCGGGTGAGGTAGCCGGCCTTCTTCAGCACGGGCCGGTTGGCCTCGGGGTCGATCTCGTTCAGCGCGCGGGCGATGGCCAGGCGCAGGGCGCCGGCCTGACCGGAAGTACCGCCGCCGTCGATCCGGGCGATCACGTCGAAGCGGCCGAGCATGTCGATGGCCACCAGCGGCGCGCTGACCGACTGCTGGTGGATCTTGTTCGGGAAGTAGGTCTCCAGGTCGCGCCCGTTGATGTTCCAGGTGCCCTCACCCGGGATCAGCCGGACCCGCGCCACGGCCTGCTTGCGCCGCCCCAGCGCTGCGCCCGGTGCGGTGCGCGACGTACCCTGCCCGGTGGGGGCCTCCGACTCGGAGGTGTACTCGGTGGGAACGTCCTCGACGTCCGCCACTGCGGTGTTCTCGGTCACTGGTTCTCCTCGCATCTACAGATCGCGCAACGCCGTGCGTTACTGCGCCACCTGGGTGATCTCGAAAGTCTGGGGCTGTTGGGCGGTGTGGGGGTGCTCGGCGCCGCGGTAGACCTTGAGCTTGCGCAGCTGCGCCCGGCCCAGGCTGGTCTTGGGGATCATGCCGCGAATGGCCTTCTCGACCGCTCGCTCGGGGTGCTTCTCCAGCAGCTCGGCGTAACTGGTGGCGCGCAGACCGCCGGGGTAGCCGGAGTGGCGGTAGGCCGTCTTCTGCTCCGCCTTGCTTCCGGTCAGGGCGACCTTGTCGGCGTTGATGATGACGACGAAGTCACCGCCGTCGACATGCGGGGCGAAAGTCGGCTTGTGCTTACCACGCAGCAACGTAGCGGCGTGGGTGGCGAGCCGACCGAGGACGACGTCGGTAGCGTCGATGACGTACCAGGCGCGCTCGGTCTCGCCTGCCTTGGGGGTGTACGTACGCACGGTGTTGGCCTTCGTTCTGGATCGGTGCTGCGGTCTGGTCGGTCCGGGCGTCACGGGCCCGTCTGGCTGGGCACACATCCGCCCCGCCGAACCGGTGGTCGGTCGTTAGCGTCGATGCCCGCGCGTGGTGGTGAGTGGGAGACACCGACCGGCAGCACGGACGCACAACAACACGTCACTGTACTGCCAGGCCGGCCCGGTGGTCAAAGCCGCAGGGCCGTCCAACCGGCCCGCACGAGCGATATTGCTCACGTTCTGCCCTCAGCGGCGGCGGGCTGCGCCGTCATCGTCCCATACCGGGGCGGTGGTCTCGCTCACCCTGCCATCGGCGCCGACGTGCCAGAAGCGGTCGAAGGAGCGGGTGAACCACCTGTCGTGGGTGATGGCCAGGACCGTTCCGGTGAACGCCTCCAGCCCCTGCTCCAGGGCCTGGGCCGAGTGCAGGTCGAGGTTGTCGGTGGCTTCATCAAGCAACAACAGCGTGGCGCCGGACAACTCCAGTAGCAGGATCTGGAACCGGGCCAGTTGGCCGCCGGAGAGGGTCTGGACCTGTTGCTCGGCCGCGGCGGCCAGTTCGTACCGGTCCAGTACCCGGCCGGCATCCTCACGGGCGATTCCGTTCCGGGTGCCATCACCGCGGTGCAGCACCTGCAGCAGGGTCCGTCCGACCAGGTGGGCGGGGGCGTCCTGCTGGGCGAACCAGCCCGGGCGTACCCGGGAACCCAGCCGCGCGGAGCCGCTGTGCGCGACGGCGGCGGGTAGGTGCTCGCTGGCCGGGGCGTTGCCGGTGTCGGGATCGGTACCACCGCCGGCCAGCAACCGGAGCAGGTGAGACTTACCGGTGCCATTGGCCCCGAGCACGGCGACTCGCTCGCCGAACCAGACCTCGGCGTCGAAGGGTTCGGTCAGGCCGTTCAGGGCGAGCCGGTCCAGCACCACAGCCCGCTTGGCGGTGCGTCCGCCCCGCAACCGCATCTGCACGTGCTGGTCACGAGTCACCGCCTGGGGTGGCCCCGCCTTCTCGAACGCCGTCAGGCGGGTGCGGGCCGCTTGCAACCGAGAGGCCATATCGGAGTTGTAGCTGGCCTTCTGCTTGTACATCTGCACCAACGTCCGCAACTGGGCGTGCTCGGAGTCCCAGCGCCGGCGCAGTTCGGCGAGCCGGCTCATCCGATCCGTGCGGGCCTGGGCATAGCCCGCGAAGCCACCGCCGTGGCGCCATGCGGTGGACCCGGCCGCCCCCGGTTCCAAGGTGAGTACGGCGGTGGCGACCGCCTCGAGCATCTCGCGGTCGTGGCTGATGAAGAAGACGGCCTTATCTGTTTCACCCAGCCGGGCCTCCAACCACCGCTTGGCGGGCACGTCAAGGGCATTGTCCGGCTCGTCCAGGATGAGGATCTGCGCGCTGGAGCGCAGCAGCGCGGAGAGCACCAACCGCTTGGACTCACCACCGGAGAGGGTGGACAGGCCTCGGGACGCGGCACGATCCCAGGACTGGGCGAGCACGTCGGAGCAGATCTCATCCCACTGCGCCTCGAGCTGGTACCCGCCCACGTCGGCCCAGTCTGCCAACGCCTGTGCGTAATCGAACTGGGCGGCCTGGTTCTCGGCCCCGGTCATCGCCGCCCCGGCTCGGGCCAGCCGCTGGGCGACCTCGCGCTGACGCGCCGGCGCATGGGCTGTCAGCAGGTCCTGCACGGTCGGTTCCCGCTCGGAACCGGGCGGCGGGGCGGCAGCGCTGCCCGGGACCTCGCCGCCGCCTGGGTGACCCGCACCCCGGGCGCCGGGCATGCACGCCCCGGGTGCCTCGTCGTCAGCCGTCGCGACCAGTGCCTCCGCGCGGCGACCCACCCACTGGGCCATCACCCCGATCTCGCCCGCGGTGGTCACCGCTCCCCCGTGCGGCGTTATCTGCTTGGTGGCGATCCGGATCAGGGTGCTCTTGCCCGCGCCGTTCGGACCGATCAGCGCCACCCGCTGGCCCTCGCCCACGTGCGCGTCGACCTCGTTCAGCAGCACCCTGCCGTCGGGGAGGTGGTAGGTGATCCCGGCCAGATCGAGGTGCGCCATGGCCCCAGGATGGCGGTCCGGTGGCGGTGGGCCAAGCCGTTTTACGGGAGCCGCTGTGCCGCAACGTCTGCGGATGCGCGGGTGTGCCGGCAGTGTCAGTGTGGGTGGATGGACGCGAGCACACCCATCCCCGAGGAACTCTCTCCGGACGAGCCCAGCCCGGAGGAACTGGCCAACGCCGATCAGGTATCGGACCTGCCCCCGTCGGACACCACCGCCTCCCCCGAAGAGGATGGTGAGCCCGAACCCGATGACACCGGTGAGGCCGATCCGGATGTCGGGGCCACCGGAACGATCCGGCAGTTGCCCGCCGAGGACACCCTGGAGGACACCGGCGGGCGGGACCTGGTGGATGAGGGCTTCAACGCCCCGGACGCACCGGGCCCCCTGTATGAGCAGACCGTGGCGGATGAGATGACTCCGGACGGCATCGATGAGCGCGTGGAGATCGAGGAGCCGGAGGTGTGGGAGACACCGGCATCCGACGACGAGGCCGACCCCGCGCTCTGACCCCCGGTCACCTACTGCGACACCGGGAACGCCGCCGCGCCACCTCCCGCTCGAGACCTCACGGGAGTTCGCGCACGGCACGGGCCTGGGTGGCGCGCGCACCCAGTTCATGCGTGGGCGGGTAGGTGATCTCCTCCAGGCACAGTCCGTGCGCGGGCATCACCATCACCGCCGGGTCCCGTCTGCGGGCAGCCAGCACCGCGGCGGCCCATCCCGGTTCCTGGCGGCCCTGCCCGATGGCGACCACCGCCCCGACCAGGGCACGCACCATCGAGTGGCAGAACGCGTCGGCCACCACGGTGCCCTCCAGCACGCCTTCGGTGGGACGTTGCCAGGAGAAGTCCTCCAGCGTACGGATCGTGGTGGCCCCTTCCCGTGGTCTGCAGAACGCGGCGAAGTCGTGTAGTCCACAGAGCATGTCGGCTGCGGTGTTCATCGCCTCGGAGTCCAGCGGTCTGGGCACGATCACCGTGTCCCTTCGACGTAGGGGATCGGCGAGGGCGGGACGGTCGCACAGCCGGTAGGAGTAGCGTCGTCGCAGGGCGGAGAACCGGGCATCGAAGTCGGTGCTGACCACGGTGGCACGGCGTACCACGATGTCCGGTGGCAGCACGCCCGCCAGCCGCGTGAGGGCCGCCTGAGCGGGGGCACGGTCGGATCGGCCGGGTAGGGACTCCCACGCAGCCGCGTCGACGTCGGTGTGGACCACCGAGCCCCTGGCGTGCACGCCGGCATCGGTGCGCCCACCCACCACCAGCCGCGGTGGTTCGGTGCGCAGGATGGTCCCCAGCCCGCGCCGCAGTTCCCCCTCGACGGTGCGCAACCCTGGTTGGGCGGCCCACCCGGAGAACTCGGTGCCGTCATAGGCCAGGTCCAGCCGGATGCGCACAGCCGGTTCATTCCCGGCCGGTGGCGCTGCGGGCCTGTCTGGTTCGGACACGGGAACAGTTCATCACATCGTGTCCGCTCCGCACGTTCACAGCGGGCCCGCTTCACGCTGCGCCAGTAGCATCAGGGTGTGACTTCCGACCCGGTGACCCTCTCGGTGGACTGCGGGGGCGGCGGCATCAAGGCCTCGGTGCTGGACGATGTCGGCACCATGCACGCCCAGCCGGTACGCACCGCCACACCCTACCCGCTGCCACCGGAGAGCCTGCTCGAGGTGATCGCCGACCTCGCCGAACGGTTGCCCCCCACCGACCGGATCACCGTAGGCATGCCGGGCATGATCCGCCACGGTGTGGTGGTGCACACCCCCCACTACATCACCCGGGCCGGCCCGCGCACGAAGGTACTGCCCGAGCTCAGAGCGGCGTGGACGGGCTTCGACATGCGCCGTGCGGTACAGGAGCGGCTCGACCAGCCCGCCCTGATCCTCAACGACGCCGAGGTGCACGGAGCCGGCGTGATCGCCGGCGCAGGCCTGGAACTGATGCTCACCTTCGGCACCGGGTTGGGCAATGCAGTGTTCGACGGCGGCCGGCTGGCCCCGCACACGGAACTGTCCCAGAGCCCGGTGCGCTGGGGCCTGAGTTACGACGAGTACGTCGGCGAGCACGAACGGTTGCGGTTGGGGGATGCGATGTGGTCGCGGCGCGTCCGCCGCGTGATCGACGCGTTGCGCCCGGTGTTCCTGTGGGACCGGCTCTACCTGGGCGGTGGCAACTCCCGCCGGATCACCCCGGTGGTGCTGGCGAAGGCGGGCGACGACGTGGTCGTGGTGCCCAACAGCGCCGGAATCGTGGGAGGCGTGCGGGCCTGGTCACTGCCGGGCTGAGACATCCGGACCGGCGCCCGGGGCGAGGTCCGGACCGGACTCGCGCACCTGGGCCACCAGCGCGGCCAGCACGGCGTTGAACAGGTCCGGGCGCTCCAGACTGACCAGGTGCCCGGTCCGGGGCAGGACGATCAGCCGACCTGTTCGAACTGCGGCCCAGAACCGGCCCTGTTCCACCCGGAAGTGGTCCCATGCCCCGTTCACCAGCCACACCGGGGCCTCGATACGGCGCAGGTCCGTGATCGGATCCACCTGCGCGATCGCCGTGAGCGCCGGCACCATCACGTCCAGCGCCACCCCGCCGGCAGCGACGTCCCGGGCGGCGTCCGGGCTGAGCATCCGGGTGGCGAGCGTGTCATTCAGCCAGCCACCCCGGTCGGGCAACCGATTGATCAGCCCGGCCAGGCGCCGGTAGGCCGCCAGCGGCGCCCCCCGCGGACGCACGCTGCACCCGGCCGCCAGCACCGCGTCGACCGGACTCGCTGTTCGAGCGGCCCAATCCAACGCCAGATAGCCGCCCAGCGACAGCCCGACCAGGATGCGTCTCCCGGCGGGCAGTTCCTGCCATGCCTGCTCGATCACCTCCCGGCACATCGCGAGCGAGAACGCACTACTGATCTGCGCGCCGTGGCCGGGAAGGTCGATCGCCCGCGCAGTCACCCCCAGCGCCTTGAGGTGCTCCACCTGCGCCCGCCACATGGTCCCCGAACTGCGAATGCCGTGCACGAACAGCACTGATGGCTGGGCGGGCTCGTCCTGCATGCCGGGCTCGCCGGGCCGGTCCCGCTCGGCGGGCTGGGCGACCCTCACCCTGAAGGCCGGTTCGCGCTCAGGGTCTTGATGATCCACGGGCATGGACACCACTGTGCCACGCCCTTCACGCCGCCACCCGAACCATCGCACGCGCTGAGCGGTCAGCGGGCCGGGCACAGAACACGCAGGCCCGCTGCCGGAGTGGTCCGGCAGCGGGCCTGCGAATGCGCTGACTAACGTCGGGTCAGGACTTGCCGGCCTCCCCGGCGTCGTCCTTGGCTTCGGTCTCGTCGGCCTCGGCGGGTGAGTCGGCCGACGGTGCCGAATCCGGGCTGTCCGGGCTCGCCGCCGACTCCGGGGAGTCGGGGCTGTCCGGGCTGTCCGTGGTCTCCTCGGCGGAGGGGGCCTCGGCGGCCTGCTGGGCGGCGGCTTCCTTCGCGCCACGCTTGGTGGCGCCTTCAGCCTCCTTCACGGTGGCCTGCTTCGGGCTGTAGGGCTCGGTGACGAGTTCGATCACTGCCATCGGCGCGTTGTCACCCTTGCGGGGGCCGACCTTGATGATCCGGGTGTAGCCACCGGGACGCTCGGAGAATCGCGGAGCGATCTCGGTGAACAACTCGTGCACCACGTCCTTGCGGGACAGCACGGCGAGCACCTGACGACGGGCGGCCAGGTCACCGCGCTTGGCCTTGGTGATCAGTCGCTCGGCGAACGGGCGCAACCGCTTGGCCTTGGTCTCGGTGGTGCGGATGCTGCCGTGCTCGAACAGCGACTGGGCCAGGTTCGCCAGCATCAGGCGCTGGTGTGCCGGGCTACCGCCGAGACGGGGCCCCTTCGTGGGCTTGGGCATGGGAATCTCCTAGGGTGCGAGCGACGCTCAGTTGTAGTCGTAGTCGTCGCCGTCGTACGAGGCCACGAGGGAGGGGTCGAAGTCGCTCGGGCTGTCCTTCAGGGACAGACCCAGACCGACCAGCTTCTCCTTCACCTCGGTGATCGACTTGGCGCCGAAGTTGCGGATGTCCAGCAGGTCGGCCTCGCTGCGAGCCACGAGCTCGCCAACGGTGTGGATGCCCTCCCGCTTGAGACAGTTGTAGGACCGGATGGTCAGATCCAACTGCTCGATCGGCATCGCCAGGTCCTCGGCCAATGCGGCGTCGGTCGGGGAGGGTCCGATCTCGATCCCCTCGGCCTCGGTGTTGAGTTCGCGGGCCAGCCCGAACAGTTCCACCAGGGTGGAACCGGCCGAGGCCAGGGCGTCACGCGGGGACATCGAGCGCTTGGTCTCCACGTCCACGATCAACTTGTCGAAGTCGGTCCGCTGCTCCACACGAGTGGCCTCGACCTTGTAGGTCACTTTGAGCACCGGGGAGTAGATCGAGTCCACCGGCACACGGCCGATCTCGGCGTCGGCCTGCTTGTTCTGCACCGCAGAGACGTACCCGCGGCCACGCTCGACGGTCAGTTCGATCTCGAGTTTGCCCTTGGCGTTGATGGTCGCCAGGTGCAAGTCCGGGTTGTGCACCTCCACACCGGCCGGGGGCGTGATGTCGGCAGCGGTGACGGTGCCGGGGCCCTGCTTGCGCAGGTACATCACCACAGGCTCGTCGTGCTCGGAGGAGACCACGATGTCCTTGATGTTCAGGATGATCTCGGTGACGTCCTCCTTCACACCGGAGATGGTGGAGAACTCGTGCAACACCCCGTCCACGCGGATGCTGGTCACGGCCGCACCCGGGATGGAGGAGAGCAGGGTACGACGCATGGAGTTACCGAGGGTGTAACCGAAGCCCGGCTCAAGAGGCTCGATGACGAAACGGGACCGGAATTCGTCGACGACTTCTTCGGTCAGTGTGGGGCGTTGTGCGATGAGCACTGGTGATTCCTTTCAGCAAACGTCCGCTATATGACGTCGTGCACGACCCCGGCCCATCTGTCCGAACCGGGGGTGAAGCTAACGGTGGTGGGTGGACCGCCCTGAGGGCGGCCACACCAACGGTGCAGGCTTCCGCCCGCACCACACCGGACTCAGACCCGGCGACGCTTCGGTGGGCGGCAACCGTTGTGCGCTTGCGGGGTCACATCCTGGATCGATCCGACCTCCAGGCCGGTGGCCTGCAGCGAGCGGATTGCGGTCTCCCGGCCCGAGCCGGGGCCCTTGACCAGCACGTCCACCTTCTTCATGCCGTGCTCCTGCGCCTTGCGGGCGGCAGCCTCGGCGGCGAGCTGGGCGGCGAAGGGCGTCGACTTACGCGATCCCTTGTAGCCCACCTGGCCGGAGGAGGCCCAGGAGATCACGGCACCGGTGGGGTCGGTGATGGTGACGATGGTGTTGTTGAAGGTCGACTTGATGTGGGCCTGACCGGCGGAGATGTTCTTCTTCTCCTTGCGGCGCGGCTTGCGCGCACCGGCGGCTTGGCGAGTCTTGGGGGGCATCTACAAATCTCTTCTCTTCGAGGTCGTCGATCCGCATCCGCACGGTGGCGGAGAGCGAACTGCTTAGCGAGCGGCCTTCTTCTTGCCGGCCACAGTGCGCTTGGGGCCCTTGCGGGTCCGCGCGTTGGTCTTGGTGCGCTGTCCGCGCACCGGAAGGCCACGGCGGTGCCGCAGGCCCTGGTAGGTCCCGATCTCCACCTTGCGGCGGATGTCTGCGGCCACCTCACGGCGCAGGTCACCTTCGAGCTTGTAGTTGCCCTCGAGGTAGTCGCGCAATGCGACCAGGTCCGCGTCGTTGAGGTCCTTGACGCGCAGGTCCGGACTCAGGCCGGTGGCCTCGAGCGTCTCGGCAGCGCGGGTGCGGCCCACGCCGAAGATGTAGGTGAGCGCCACCTCGAGCCGCTTGTCGCGGGGGAGGTCGGCGCCGACGAGTCGTGCCATATTGTTTTCTCACTCCTGTGAGTCATCGGAGGTCTTCCACATCGCCGTCCCGCGGGCTGCGGGCCCCGGCCTCCGAGCCGAGGGTTGCGATCGCAGGGCGATCGCTGGCGGTGTGCAGTTGTGGTGGGCCGCGGACGGCCCGAACGCAGGGCGTCAGCCCTGGCGCTGCTTGTGACGCAAGTTGGTGCAGATCACCCGCACGACACCGTTGCGACGGATCACCTTGCAGTTGTCACAGATCTTCTTGACGCTCGGCTTAACCTTCATGATGCTTCCTCTGCACCGCCGCGCACGCTCGGGAACTCCCATGGGGCTCCCCCTCGCGGCGGCGAGATCGTGGTCTGTTACTTGTAGCGGTAGACGATTCGACCGCGGGTGAGGTCGTAGGGGCTCAACTCGACCACCACACGGTCCTCGGGGAGGATCCGGATGTAGTGCTGCCGCATCTTGCCCGAGATGTGAGCGAGTACCTTGTGGCCGTTGCTCAACTCGACGCGAAACATCGCGTTGGGCAACGCCTCGACCACGTGGCCCTCGATCTCGATGACCCCGTCCTTCTTCGCCATATCCTCCGCTAACTGCAGTACTTGTCTGGATCCGATGAGGCGCGTGTGTACGACTGTGCTCCGTGTGCTTCCGGCCCGGTCACCCGGGGCGAGAGCATGGCGGAGCGCGCCCAACGGTCAATCCTACGGCATGATCCGCCCGGATGGAACCGGCCCCGATCGGTTCCGATGCGGTCTACCTCACACCCACCTCCGTCGTCGTCCCGGCGGAACGACGACGGAACACTCCCGGCCGGTCAACTCACCTCAACCCTGTCAGAACAACCAGATCAGGAAGCCCAGCACCCACTTGGCCAGTCCGAGCAGAACCGCCAGGACAGGGGGCAGGGACGGGGTCGGGGGAGTCACCGAGACCGACACGGTGTGTTCCACCTCCTGCTCAGCGTAGGTGATCCCGAAACTGTTCGCTCCGGCAGTGATGGACATCCCGAACTCGGCACCCTGTTCCGCGTCCTGATCAACGACCACGGTGAAGGACACCCGGGCACTCTCTCCGGGCCCCAAGTCCGGTACCGACCAGTTCAGCACGGTTCCGATGGTGAAGTTCACGCCATCAGGTAGCGGCTCGACCAGATCGGCGTGCGCGAGCACGTCACTCATCTGGGTACGGACATGCGCACCGGAGATCTGCGCCTGAGAGGTGTTCTGCACCTGCCAGGTATAGGTGACCTCATCCCCGGCCCGCACCTCCCCGGAGGCCGGGTCCGCGCTTACCGAGGCCTCGAAGGCGGTGACGTAGTGCACCAACTCACATCCACTCACGCACTCCCCGCCAGGGCCCTCGGCGATCACCGACAGTGGCAGGACCGCGCCGGGCGCATCGGCGAAGCGCAGGTTCGCCCGGAATGAGAAGGAGGCCGATTCCCATCCGGCCAACTCCGGCGCCCACCAGCGCACCAGGCCGTTCTCCGGGTCGAACTCGGCACCGGCAGTCAGCGCTTCGATGTCGGCGTAGGGAAGCAAGCCGGACACATCGGCGATGACGGCGCCCTCGGTCATCGTCAGCCCGGAGGTGTTCTCCGCGACGACGTGGTAGTTCACCTGACCGTTCGGACGGACGGTTCCTTCGTGCGGAATGGTCACCCCGTTCGCCTGTGCCCCCCGCACGCTGACCTCCCAGGAGAGTTGATCCACGGTGTGGGTGACCTCGCGGTCGCCGTAGGTGATGCCGAAACTGTTCGCCCCGGCGGTGATCGACGTGGCAAGTTCGGCGCCCACCTCGGCCTCCTCCTCGACGACCACGCTGAAGGACACCTCGGCGGTCTCGTGGGCGGCCAGGTCCGGCACGTCCCACCGCAAGATCGTCGCTCCGGTGATACCGACCAGACGCAACTCCTCAGCGAGCGGCTCCACCAGTTCGGCGTGCTCGAGGACCTCACGCAACTGGGCGGTGACGGTGGCACCGGAGATCTGCGCGTGGGAGGTGTTCTGCACCGTCCAGGTGTAGGCGATCTCATCGCCGGGTTCGACCGCACCAGCAGGCGGGTCAGTACTCATCGAGGCCTCGAAGCCGGTGGCGTAATGCACCAGTTCACACCCAGAGACACACTCCCCACCGACACCCTCAGCGCTCACCGACAACGGCAATACCGCATTCGGGGCATCCGCGAACCGCAGATTCGCCCGGAACCGCACCGACGCCGACTCCTCCGCAGCAAGCTCAGGCACCGACCACCGCACAACCCCGGCGTCGGCGTCGAACTCCGCACCCTCCCCGAGTGCCTCGATATCAGCAAACGGCACCAGGCCCGACACATCGGCAACCACCACCCCATCGGTGATCGACACCCCAGAGGTGTTCTGAGCGCTCAGGTAATAGTTCAACTGCCCATTCGGACGCACCGTGCCCTCACTCGGGATCGTGACCCCATTGGCCTGCGCCGCCCGAGCACTGACCTCCCACGCCGGCTCAACGACCGAGTGGGTGAGCGTGCAGTCGGTGCACAGCGCGCCAGCCCGTTGGGGTGTCGCCACGCTGGTCAGGGTGGCCCCGAGGGCGTCGTCGTCCACGGTCACGGCGAAGGAGACCGAGGCGGGGTGGTTGCGGTGTACCGGTTGGCGAACGGTCCAGGTCAGTACATCCCCGTCCAGGTTCAGCCCCGCTGGCAACGGCTCGACGAGCGTGGCACCACTCAGCACTTCCGAGAGGTCCACAGTCGCCGCGACCCTGGTCACAGGACGCACGTCGAGCGCAGCGGCGGTAAGGGTGTAGGTGATCTGCTCACCCGGTGCCACGGTGGATCCGGACGCCGGCTCGGCGCTGTGGGACAACTCCCAGGTGGGCTGGGCGACGGTGTGCACCAGGGTGGCGGGATCCACCAGCGACCCACCGTGGCGAGCCGTCCCGGCACTGATACCCATCCGCACCGCCTCGCCCGGGGTCGCGTCCGGGTGGACCTGCGCGACGAAGGAGATCTCCGCGCTCTCCCCCGGGCGCAGGTCGGGGATGTTCCAGTGCAGCACCGACCCGAACATCTCCAGTGCCTCATCCAACGGCTCCACCAGATCCGCGGCCTCCAGCAACGGACCGTCCTGGTGGCGCAGGTTCGCCCGCACGTGTGCCCCGGTGAGTTCGCCGCCGGAGATGTTCTGCGCTGTCCAGGTGTAGGTGATCTGCTGACCGGCGGTCACCTCACCGGCCGCCGGGTCGGCGGTGACCGAGGCGTCGAATCCGAACACGTGGTAGCCGAGTTCGCAGCCCGCCACGCAGTCCCCACCGGCACCCTGGGCGTTGAATCCGAGCGAGACCTCGCCCCCACGCGCGGGGGCACGGAGTCGCACCTGGAAGCGCTGGGTGACGGACTCACCCGGCTCTAGTTCGGGCACGTCCCAGGTCAGCCGGTTGGTGTCGGCGTCGTAACTCACGCCCTCCCGGAGGGTGCCCAGGTCCCAGTGCTGGCCCATCCCGGTCAGGTCCGACACTACCTGCGCACCGGAGACCGTGACATCAGAGGTGTTCGTGGCCGTCATCGACGGAACAATCGCCGCGTTCGTCAGCAGGGTCGACCCGGGCTCCTCATTCGGGGTCACGCTCAGGTCCCAGGAAGGTTCGCCGGGCACTGTGTGGCTGATGGTGCAGTCGGTGCAGGTCCCGCCATTGCTCTGCGGCGCGGCAACGGAGGTCAGCGTGACGCCGGAGGCATCGGGTTCGACCACCACGGAGAAGGACACCGAGGCGGGGCGATTCATGTGTACCGGATTGCGCACGTCCCAGATGAGGTCATCACCGGTCAGGCTCAGTTCGCGGTGCAAGGGCTCGACCAGGCTCGCGTGAGCCAGCACGCCGGACAGGTCCACCGTGGCCACCACCCCCGTCACAGGTCGGGCGTCGAGTGTGGCGGCGGTCAGGGTGTAGGTGACCTGCTCACCTGCTTCCACCGTGGCGCCGGACGGGGGCGCGGCCTGCTGGGACAATTGCCAGGCGCTATCCTGCGCCGGGGTCGTCTCGGCGTCGTCGATCGCATCCGCCGACGCCGTCGTGATCCCGACGCCGAGCAGGAGCAGCGACAACAGTGCTGCCATGAACGTGCGAACTCTGCCGCGTGCCGAAGGGGCCGACCGGTGTGACATCTGTGTCCTTTCCTCGCGCACCCGGCGGAATTGTCGGGCGCCGGTGACCGCCGGCCAGGGGTGAGGGCAACGGCGCACCACGGGTCGCACACAGACTAAAGGCCCGGGTCCCGCCCACGGTGCCGAATGAAGATCACAGGATGGTCACGGCCGCGGGGCGGCGATGCCCGGCAGGGTCGTCAACGAACAGCCGGCGACGGCGACAATCGCCTCAGATGACCTGCGCGCGCCGGGGTGGGTGGGCGTCTGCGGTGTCCGGACTTCCACCGGGGCGCCCGTAGTCGTCATCGGTGAGCAGTCCCAGCGACTTCGCGCGCTGGAGAGCATCTTCGCGGGCATGTACCCCGAGTTTGCGATAGATGTTGCGCACCTGGGACTTGACCGTGTTCTCCGAGACGAACAGACGCCGGGCCGCCTGGCTGAGCGGCACGCCGGTGGCGATCTGGCGCAGCACCTCCAGTTCTCGTTCGGAGAGCCGGACGGGTTCGCGCGGCTCGGGGAAGACCTCCGCGCCGGCGGTCACGGCCTGCAACACGCCCGGCGGGACCACGTGGGGAAACTCCTGGTCCAAGTTCACCAGGTCGGCCCTTGGCACCAGCGCGAAGAACCGCACGATGCCGGAAATCTCGGCCAGGCTGGCCGCCGCCTGGAGTTCGTCGCCAGCAACGTCCATCCGGTGCAGGCGACGCGCTGCGCAGGCTCGGATGAGGTGGAGTTGCAGACTGTGCCGGATGTCGGCGACCGACAGTCCATCCATGTGCTCGGTCATCGCCAGAACTGCGTCATAGCGCCCCTCGAACAAGGCGAGCCGGGCCCGGCATACGATCGCCCAGACCTGCTCGGCGTCGACGCCTTCCAGCGCCCGGTAGGCGCGCTCGAACTGGCTACGAGCAATGCACAGGTCCACGATGGCGTTGCGGGCCGCGGTTCCGGTGATCCGGGCTCCGTGGCGGTGAGGCGTCAACGTCGCGAGCGAGCGTTCCAGCATCGACAGGGTCTCTTCCTGCAGCCGCGCATCCCCCCGGTGCAGCGCGTATCCGGCGTGCAGATACTGCTGGATCGCATCCAGCCCGGGCAGCGCTGGGACGTCATCGACCGGTGCGGGCTCGGTGTCACCGGCCTCGAGTCGGTCCCCGGCGATGACCCCCCGGACGAGCACGCTCGCCAGGCGTTCCAGATCAGCCGGGGCGCCTCGGGACGGAAGCCCGGCCACCCGATCGAGCCACTTCTCGGCGGAGTTGAGATGTCCGAGCATGGCCAGGCACAACGCCAGTCCACTACCGGCTTCACGCTTGGCGCCGGTCATCCCCCGCTCCCGGGCCCACTGGTAGGCCTGCCTGAAGACATAGGCGGCGCTGGGCACATCCCTGGTCAGCAGCAGAGTGATGCTCCACTGCAGCAGCATTTCGGGCATCTGCTCCAGCACGCTGTCCGCCCACGCCGATCGCTCAACGCCCTGGCCGGATTGCTCCATCACCTGCCGGAACGCCTCGTACTCCCCGGAGACGCGCATCTGCAGGGTCTGGCTCAGGGTGAGCCGCTGGTTCTCATAGCGCGCGGCGAAGTCGACATCCATGTGGCCGGAGCGGAACGCTTGCCAGGCGCGCTGCCTCGTATCGACGTTCAGGATGTAGTCCCGCACGACCAGGAGTTTGGCACTGGCGCGCACGACCTCGTCGGGGAACTTGCGCAGGGTCCACCTGGCCTCATCGGGAGACCCGGTGACGAACTCCAGCCAGTAGTCCTCCACGAGGACGGCGGCTCGTTCCCAGTCCTCGGCTTCGACGAAGTGGACGATGGCGGGCTCGGCGACGTTCCGCCGGTCATACCAGTCTGCCAGGATGCGATGGGTGTGGCGGTAGTTCACCGGGTCATTGCGGCGGGTGACGGCCTGGACCGCGGCACGCAGTCGCGGGCGGATGCGATAGGCCTGCCCGTCATCGGATTGCACCTGGTCGATGATCCCCGCCTGGTGGATCACCGGGAAGACGGTCTGCCAGTTGTCCTGGCCGATCAGTTTCTGGCCGAGGTCAGGGCCGAACGTTTCCGCGCAACTGAGCGCCGCCAGCACCGGCCGGAAGCGCTGCATATCCGGATCCTCCAAGACGATCCGGCAGTACCGCTCGATGCCGTGCCAGTCCGGGACCAGCGCGCCATCGGCGTCGCGCGACCCATCACGCAGGAGTGCACGGATCACAGCGGGCCAGCCGACGACTCCCTCGGCGATTTCGCGGGCTTGGGTCCGGGTCATCGTGTATCCCGCCTCGGTGGCCATCGTGACGACACCACGAGCGTCCAGAGCGAGTTGGGGCATGCGCAGCACGGCGGACTCCGCGTGGGCATTGGCGATCGCCACGATGGCCCGCTCCATCCGCACCATGACCACCAGGCGCAGCCGTTCGAACTGGTTGAGCAACTCACCCAATGCGTCGTCCACACTCTCGTCGCTGACGTAGGTGAAGTTGTCCAGCACGAGCGTTGTGGGCTGCAGCGTACGGCCCAGGACCGCGTAGATGAGCGTCAACGGGTCGGTCCCGGCCGGCGGGCTCGTCCCGGTCAGGGCGCGGTGCACCTCGGACCAGAACTGCTGTGGGTCGGTGGCGTGCATCGGTAGGCCCACCCAGACATAGCGGGTGTGCGCCCCGGTCTGCCCGCGAACCCAGGAGGCGACTGCGCTGGTCTTACCGAAGCCCCGCGGGGCGCACAGGACCGCGATCGCGGGGGCCTTCTCCATCGTCTCGCGCACAGCGCGGCTGATGACGATGGTGGAGGCGACGCGCGGGAGGCGGGGTGGCTGGCGGGTTGCGGCTTCTTGCTGGAGCTTGCGTTTCAACCGCGATCAGCCTTCATATTCGGTGTGGACGCCACCCCGGCCCGCGACGTCCAGTGCCTCGTTTCGGCTCGCAACACCAAGTTTGCGGTAGATCGAGCGCAGATGCGTCTTGACGGTGTTGGCCGACAGGTCAAGGGATCGGCCGATCCCGACGGGCCCGGCGTGCCGCTCCAGCGCCCGCAGGATCTGTGCCTCCCGCATGGTCAGCGTCGGCAAGTCCGCCACGTCGGCGGCATCGGCTTTGACCGCGTTCGGGTTGGTGCCCGGCCACAACCCGTGGGCCCCGGGCATTCCGTCCGCGAGCATGTCGAACACGTACCTGTGCATCAGTTGGAAAGGACGGCGCTGCCCGGTCGCCCGCGCCAGACGAACGGCACTCTGGAAAGCCTGGCGCGCCTCGCTCTGGGCATTCATGGCATGCAGGGCGCTGGCCATGATCACCATGGACTCCAACTGCGATCGCAGAGAACTACCCGGGACCGAGAGTGAGCGCCTGGTCAGTTGGACGGCCTGACGGTAGTCCTGTCGGGCATTGTGCACTTTCGCCTGAGCGGCCCAGGCGATGGCATTGTCGCCGAGTTGGTCTGCCACCTCACCGGCTACCCCGACCATCCGGGCGATCAACAGCAGTTCGACCAGCACGCTCTGGAGCACCGTGTCGGCCAGAGAGTTTCTGGGGACGTGCCGCAGCGCCGCCCGCAACTTGTTGGCTTGGCGGAATACCTCCTCAGGGTCGTCGGCGAAGGCAGCGTAGTGGGCACGGGCGAACTCCCCCACCACCCATAACTCGGTGCGGTGACGTGGCTCGACGATTGCGGCCACTCGCATCGACGCGTCCGGTGCGCCGGCATCCACCGCGATCATCGCCTCGGCGAGGCGTACGGCGACGCCTGCCAGGTCATTGGGATCAACGACGTGACTATCGGCCAGGTGCGACTGCAGCGCGGCGTCCTGCAGGGCGGTGCGCGCAAGGTCCGGCTCGCCGGCCAGCGCATGCACAAGTGCGACTCCGGAAGCACCTAACGTGGTCGCCTTGGTGCCACCCTCCAGACCGAGTTCACGAGCCTGACCGAAGGCGTAGATCGCGGCGTCGTGGTGGCCGCTGAGCATCGCGGCGACGCCCCACTGGACCAGCACGATGGACTCCGCATCGGCGGTGTCGGCAGCGCCACCTGCCTCACTGATGGCGTCGGAACGGCTCAGCAGGGCCTCGGGCACCGCCCAGGTGTGTCCACTGGCCAGTCGCTCGTGCATCGCCGCAAGGTGCTGGCGGGCCACGCGGATCCAGGGGTCGTGCTGACCGTGTGGCATCGGGATGTGGTGAATCGCCTGGACGAGAGTCTGCGGCGCTTCGGTCAGCAAGTGGAACCACTGCCGGTCAATGAGGTCCAACGCGGTGGCCCACTCCTGGGCATTGACGGCGTGCATCAACGCCTCCCCGGGGTCCTGCTCAGCCCCAGGGGCGGCCAGTAGCGCCCGGTGCACCTGCCGGCCGATATCCGGCGCGGACTCGGTCATCACCTGCAGCAGTGCCCGGCGAATCGCGGCCGGATAACCATATCGGACGGCACCTGCGACCCGGTCCTCCCAGAGCAGGCCGGTGTTCCGGATGTGGGCAAGTATCGCGGCGGCATCCTGGTCCGAAGCACCGTCGTCAGTCTTGGGGGTGATCACCCGGAGCAGGTCGATGTCGAACCAAGCCGGAACCGCGGTACGCAGCAGGAAGGTGCGAATATCGCTGAATCGCAGGTCCAGCACCATCGCGCCGATGTACCCCTGAATCAACTGCTCGTCGATACCGCCCTCGTTCGTGGCGCCCCGCAGTCCCGCCCGAATTGCCGCGGGCCAGCCGCCGAAGTCGGTGCTGACCTGTTGCGCCCGTTCCCAGGAGAACTCCAGGCCGGCCATGGCAGCCAGTTGCTGCACCTGCTCAGGACGCATGCGTAGATCGGAGGGACCGACGATGCTGCCATCGACCGACAGGCTCCCCATCGTCTCGAGCGACCGGAGGGTACGCCCGGCGGCCACCAGGTAGAACTGGTCGTTGTTGCGCACCAGTTCGATCAGGTCGTCGTCGATCTGGGTAGCACCCTCGGTCAACCCGGCCTCGTGGAAGTTGTCCAGCACCAGGCGCAACGGCTGTCGCAGCGCGCCGATCCCATCGAGCACCCGGCTACGGGCGTCCTCCGCACCGGCCCCTTCGGGGAGCGTGCCGGCACCGCGCAGAGCCTTCTCGAGGACGACCCAGAACTCGACTTGGGTGTTGCTCCGGGCATCCAGGGGGCAGTACACCGCCGTGGCCGCGTCGGTGTAGTTGCGCAGCCAGTGCACCAGCACAGCCGTCTTTCCGAAGCCGCGCGCGGCTCGTAGCACCGTCAGCGGTTGGGCCTCCTGGAGTGTCTTAAGAGCGACGTCGCTGACCATCGCGGGCTCGGTCACCCGCGGCAACCGACCGAAGACGTTCGATGCCGTGCCAAGAGCGGACATTCAGCACACGCCTGATTGCAGTGGTGCCGGCGACTCCGAGCAGCACCGCACCCGCAGCCGGTCCGCCGTAGCGGACCGCCGATTCTGGGCCGTCGCTGCCATTGTGATTGTCCTACCCCCGATAATCATGTGTTCCTCACCTGCTCGCGACCCCGCAAGCGGGGTCACTCTCTGCTATAGTCCGCTGCCCTTGACCGCAAAGCAAGAGTCATTGCCCAACCTGAGGGAATTCTTTGCGTTTTCATTTGATGCTCAGTCGCTCTCCTGGACCACGGCGACGGGCTCAGATCGTGTACAGAGCGCGGTGCGCCATCCCGTGGGCCACGCGGACCTACTGCTCCCGCGACATCTGCCTTCGATCCGATGCTGCGCGACACGCTCCATTCGCATCAAATCGCCAGCAGACACTCCGCCAACGATCCTTGACTGATCCTATGGCCTCCGTTACCACTTCGGGCGCACGGGGTCACGTTTTGCGGGTGAATCCGGGCCCTGAGGGGGGTGATATCCCATGCGGCGGAGGGTGAGCAGGGGGTGAGGGGGCGGGTCACCCGCTACTACGGGCGGGCCGGCTTCGACCTGGTCGCAGGCGCGCCAAAGCGCGCTGATCGGCACTGCAGTGAGGAGCCCGCTTACGGGCCGACCTCGAGCCGCGCCTCCGGGCATGGGCGGCATCGGGGCTGAGTCCAACTTCGCTGCCGGTACTAAGGACACCGCTGATCCACATGCGGAACACTGAGCACATGCGCGGAATCATCCTGGCCGGCGGGTCCGGCACACGCCTGCATCCGATCACCCTGGGAGTCAGCAAACAACTTGTCCCGGTGTACGACAAGCCAATGGTTTACTACCCACTGAGCACGCTGATCCTGGCCGGGATCCAGGATGTCCTGGTGATCACCACCCCGCACGACGCCGAACAGTTCCACAGGCTGCTCGGGAATGGCTCGCAGTTCGGTATCAACATCTCCTACGCGGTTCAGCCCGAACCGAACGGGTTGGCGCAAGCGTTCGTCCTCGGTGCCGACTTCATCGGCGATCAGAACGTCTCCCTAGTCCTGGGCGACAACATCTTCTACGGCCCCGGACTCGGCTCCCAGTTGGCCCGGTTCGAACGAGTCGAGGGCGGCGCTGTCTTCGCCTATCGGGTTTCCGATCCCACGGCCTACGGGGTGGTGGAGTTCGACGAGGCCGGCCGGGCGCTCTCTCTGGAGGAAAAGCCTGCTCGTCCTAAATCGAACTATGCGGTGCCGGGCTTGTACTTCTATGACAACGACGTCATCGAGATCGCCCGGAACCTGCAGCCCTCCGCCAGGGGTGAGTACGAGATCACCGACGTCAACCGAACCTACCTCAGCCAGGGGTCACTCCAAGTCCATGTCCTGCCGCGGGGTACCGCCTGGCTGGACACCGGTACCTTTGACTCACTGCTCGCCGCTTCGGACTACGTCCGTACGATCGAGCACCGGCAAGGGTTGAAGATCGGGGCGCCGGAGGAAGTGGCGTGGCGGCGGGGCTTCCTGACCGATGAGGAACTCCGCGAACGCGCGGAGCCGCTACGCAAGTCCACCTACGGTGACTATCTCCTGGGATTGTTGGACTCCCCGATGACCTCACCGACCAGTGCGTGAACCCCAGACGAATGACGAGGCCGCTGCCATGACCGTCCGTGCACGTCCTTCGATCAAGGAGAACCACGCTCGACTCAAGTTGGCGCAGAAGCCGGCGAAGGGGGCCCCGCTCTACTCCTTGATGGTCAATCGTCCCGCAGGCCGCGCCCTCGCGGCAGCCGCCCATCGTGTGGGCCTGACCCCCAACCAGGTGACACTGGTGAGCGCCTTGTTCACCTTGAGCGGTATTGCGGCGGTCGCACTTCTCGAGCCCAGTTTTCCCGCCGCACTCATCGTCACCACTGCCCTCGTCATTGGCTATGCCCTCGACGCAGCTGACGGCCAACTGGCCCGCTTGCGTGGGGGCGGCAGCCTGACAGGCGAGTGGCTTGATCACGTCATCGATGCCTTCAAAGCCGCGACCATCCATCTCGCAGTGCTCATCATGTTGTACCGCATGGATGTCGCGGAGGAATGGCTCGTCGTACCTTTGGTGTTCGCCGCGGCCTACGTCGTCGAATTCTTCGGAATGCTGCTGACCGATCTACTGAGCCGCAACGCGCAACTCCGCCTCGGAAAGCCGGCACCAGGCCCCGCGAAGAGTTCAACCCTGATGTCAGTCATGAAACTGCCGACCGACTATGGTGTGCTCTGCCTGTCGTTCCTGCTCCTTGCCGTGCCGGTAGCGTTCCTCTGGTTCTATCTGTTGCTCGCAGTAGCCAACGTGGCATACACCGCGCTCGTCCTCATCGTCTGGTACCGAAAGCTTCGAGTACTCGACGGGGAAGTCTCGGCGCAGTCAAACCCTGGTGAGGCCGATCGCTGAGAGAAGGCCACGCGCGTACCTCTCCCGGGAGAAGGACTGCCTTGCCTGAGCGGCATCCATCGCAGCGAGTTCCCGGAATCGGACCCAGTCAGACTCGATCGTCATAACGGCGGACGCAATCGCTTCCGAGTTCCCGACCGGCACGGCGATCCGAGCCTGAGCCTCCTGTGTTGCCTCCTTGAGACCAGCGACGTCGCTGACGATCAGGGGCCTTCCGGCTAGGGATGCTTCAACGGCAGTATTTCCGAACGACTCGTCCACCAGCGATGGGATCACAACGAGGTCGCAGTCGGCGAAGTGCGGCCACACGTCGGACTTGAACCCTAGCCACGTCACGCGGTTCTCCAGGTCCAGGCGCCGGACCTGTTCATGCAGTCCTACCTCGAATGCCTCGTTTCCGGGGAACACCGCGCCCAAGAGAGTCAGGTGCACCTCCAGGCCGCGGTCGAGGAGCAGCCGGATCGCCTCGACCACCAGTTGCGGGCCCTTTCGCTCGGAGAGCCTGCCCACGTAGAGAATGCGAACCGGTGCCGACAGTACGTCCCGGGCCGCGGTCACCTCGTCCGGGCTCACCACCGCGTTGTAGACGGTCGATGCTCGACGGCGAAGCCATGGAGCCGATTTTGCGAGGACCCCGAGTGTGAATCTGCTGTTGACCACAACTCCGTGGCAGAAGACCAGCGGAAGATAGAGGGCTCTGCGCAGGAGCGCGGGCGCCGTGCTCTCCGCCTCATGTACATGGCACACCACGCGGCACCGACGCATCCGTGCCAGCGGGAGCCACAGTGGCGGTGTGATCGTGTTGACCAGGACCGTACCGGCCCCGGTGTCACGCAACAGACGCCAGGACGGCACCAGGCTGGTGAAGGCCTCGCGAGCAAGTTGAGCCAGGCCGCGGACCGACAGCAGGCCCCGTCGCATGATCGGGGTGGCCTGCTCCTTCACGGTTGCACCGGCGTCCTTCAACAGAGCGACTAGCGGTCCAGGTCCGGGAACCACGACGACGGCACGATAGCCGGCACCCACCAACGCTCTGACACTCTCCAGGACCATTCGGTCCGAGCCGTACAGGTCAGCACCCGGATTGACGATCAGAACCGTGTTCGGATCTCGAGCCACTAGTCGTGTACCCAGTACTTATCGACCAGTTCTCGGGTGCTGCGGATATTCCGACGCGAGGAAGCCCCGAACACGATGGCCTCGATATTGGGTTGCTCGCAGACCCATTGGATCGCCTCGTCGGCCGGGATTGCGCCCGAGGCGTAGACGGACATCGCGACCGCGCGGAAGTCGTGCGACTCCAGCGCTGTCCGGTAGGCGTCCATACCCCCGGACATCCGGAACCCGATCTTGTTGATATTCGCACAGATCAGCGGCGAGGAAATTCCTTGCTTCTCCAGGCGCTGCGCCAGGAGCGGCAGATTCATTGTGATGAAGCCTGGTTCGGCGTTGTACTTGTTGCGAACGTGGTCGGCAAAGATTCTGAATGCCTCATCGAAGCCGAGCCCTAGCAACAGGTCTGTGACGACGTTCTGCAACCAGATGACGGGGGTCGGAACACCTCCGAACATCTTCATCTCCGCATCGATCAACAGCGTGACCATGCCCTCGATGTCTCTCCCCACCAGCGAAGAGGTTCCACGCATCGCCGCATCTATCAGCCCGGTATCGGGGAGGAACTGCTTCAACGCGCCGACCATGCCATCAGTCGTGACGGCGTTTGCGTACTTGTGGGCGTAGGGCATGCCAGGAAAGAACGTGAATTCCGGAAAGTCCTCGCGCCTTTCCGCAAAGTATGAAGCCACCTCGCCTATCCGGTCGTGGGTGGTGCACATGAAGGTGCGCACTCCCTCTTCGTAGGCATCGACGAGCACGTCGATCACGGCGTCGGTCCGCTGGAAGCGCATCTGCTGTTGACGCGCCTTCTCCTCAGACATGTGGTTGACGCCGAAGAACTGGTTGTCGCCGAAAAGTAGCCTGTCCATGACTTGCTCCCTCACTTCTTTCCGGTCAAGAGCGCGCGCATTCGCCCGCCCCGTGAGCGTTCGGTGGGCGGATCTGCCGAGACCGCATCGCTGATCAGCACTGATGGTCCTGCTTTGCTGTCCGAGATCATCCGTTCGATCAGACGGTCCGTCTCCACGGCGGTAGCGAAGGTGTTAGTGCCGTCAACGAGTCCGTCGCGTACCCGACCCACGAAGTGCTCAAGTTGAGCGGTGTATTCCTCGCCACGCAGATAAAAACTCACCGGCTCGGTCAGTTCCGTCGTATAGCGCACGTTCCAGCCACTGGTATAGCCCTCGGGGATCGAGGTAGTGTCGCGCAAATAGACCTGAACCTCCTGTCGGTCGGCGAAGATCCGCCCACCGGTACCCCACAGCGTGATCCGGGTGGTCATCTTGCGCACGGACTCATCCGACCAGTTGACCGAGACCGAAACTGTCCGGCCCTGCGGGTAGTAGAGGGTGGAGGCCACCTCATCGTCGATCTCCGCGGAGAACACGCTGTTGAGGACGGTGCCACCAACCCCCACAGGCTCGCCCAGATACCAGTTGATGAGATTCAGCGGGTGTGCCGCATAGTCATACAGACACCCACCACCCTCGTTGCTCTTGCTTCTCCAGGTACTGCCTTCTTCCTTCAGGACAACCGGGCCGTATGCCTCGGCCAGACCATGGGTGACAGTGCCGATAGCGCCTGAATCCAGGAGTCGCTTCACCTCGGCAAAGGCCCCGACGAATCGGTTGTGATAGCCGACCTGTGTCACCAGGTTGCGTTCCTCGGCTAGAGCCACCAATGCCTCCCCATCGGCTGTGCTGAGGCAGAATGGTTTTTCACAGAAGACCGCGACGCCGGTCGTCAGGAGTTGACGGACCATCGGTGCATGCAGACGCGAAGGGGTCGCCACGATCGCCGCGTCCGGCGTCACCTCAGCGAGCATCTTGTCGACGCTCGTATAGGTAGACAGGCCGGTGTACTTCTTCAGCACACCGAGCAGGTATGACGAGGCGTCGACTATGCCGACCACCTCAACCCCGGGTAGCGCACGCACCATCGCCAAGTGGGACATCCCCATTTTTCCCAAGCCGATAACAGCCACTCTCACCACGGTCAACGCCTCTTTCGGTCGGTCTTCGCTCGTGCGGGCAGATGGTCTTCGAGCAGTTCCCGATACTGCTCGGCGACGGCGTGCCAGGTGAACTCAGCACGATAACGCGCTCTGCTCGCCCGGCTCATTTCGGCAAGGTCGTCCGTGGATTCCAGGAGGCGGTCAAGGAGTCGGGCGACGTCGTCCGAAGTGTTGAAATAGGCTTGCCCGTCTCCGGCCACCCAGCGGTTGTACGGATTATCCTGCGCTATCACGGGATTGCCTGCCCCCAACGCCTCCACCAGCGAGGGATTCGTACCCCCGACTGTGTGGCCGTGCAGGTACAGCGCGCTATGGAATCGCAGCGGCTGCACGATAGCCGGGTCGAAGATCGCACCCGCAAAGATGACGTCCTCCGAAGCTGCTGCGAGCACCGCAGCGTGGTAGTCGTCCTTCTGAGGTTCGTACGTACCGAGAATCACCAATTTGTGTTGACGGGGTCTCGCTGAGAACCCTCGCACAATCTCCAAGATCGAGTTCTCTGGGATCGGGCGACAGATCAGACTGAGGTAGCCACCGGGCTCAAGGCCAAGGTCACGGACAGGCGTCTCATCGGCTGAGTCCACCTCGTCGGCCCCATACGCAATCATCCTGATTTTGCGCTTCGGGGCGCGGGTCCAGAGGTATTTCTCAATCTCCGGGTGATCCGCGATGAGGTGGTTTCCCACGGCGGCCGAGAACCTCTCATTGATGTACAGGATGGCCTGCCTGAAGAAGCCCCAACGCGCACGGGACCACTCGATCCCGTCCATATTGATGACCATCGGTATGCGTTTCAGCCGCTGCCAAGTATTGAAGATGCCGGTGTTGTAACCGAAGATCAGGCAAAGGTCCGGGTGCGCGCTGGAGTGTTTCACGCTGCGAAAGTCAAATAGGGACGTTCCGCGCCATCCCGGGAGATTCACCGGGATGTTGACCCGCTCCATCCCTTCCCACTCGTCATAGGTGATGTCACCCTTGCCGTCCAACTGACAATAGACGATCACCCGCCAGCCTTGGGCGCGCAGATGCAGGCCGACCTTCTCGGCCGCCGTCTCGAAACCCCCATAGCCTGCGGGAACCCCGTGAGTGCCGAGAATCCTTACCGTCGGGCGCTCATCCAAAGAAGCGCTGACTCTCCCCCGCTGCTCCATCGACAAAGGCCAGACTCCTTCACACGCGCAGATCTCGGAACAACCCCCAGACGGAGTTGCGGTGCAGGACTCAGGGTGACGGTGCCCAGACTGACCTCGTGGCTCGCTTGACTCCACTCCGCCACGTATACCCTCCGTTGAACTGCGCGACGGCGACTAGTCACCGACGAATCTGTCCCACCGACATTTGAGTCATTCACGCCATTAGGGCGTGGTGGCCATAGTATCTGGTCGCTTCGGCCATTCGCTACGAAATGCCTGACGTATCTGATGTCAGCACCGACTCGTCAGACGCGGTTTGGCAACGCCAGAATCTGTCCGGCGAGTTCGCGGGCGTCTTGTTGCGCTGCTCTCAGGCCGGATACATGAGCGCGAGGCTTCAAGAGATGCACATCGGGAATGTCAAATGGGTCCACCGGCACTCGGCGCGTCCTCCGCGTGCGCGGGGGTGTGAGCACGATTAAGCCCCGGCGAGCGTTGAGTAGCGCGGCGTAGCGACGGGCAACGCCATCGCATGGTCCGGGTTCGGGCATCCAGGGTGGCTGTTCTTCCAGTCGGCCGAGCAGTATCGCCTCACGGACAGTGAACGTCCACGCCCGCGCTGCCGGCGCCATCTGGGCGAGGATGCCGCGCTCCAGGGTCGTGGCCGTGAGAATCAAATCAGAGTTGTGAATGCTGCCCGGCTTTACGGGACTTGCAGTGTGCTTGTGATCCCGGGGCTCGACCAAAGCAGTTGCCACCGCACACATTTCCGCACCGTCGACCGCCTGGGTGCCAAAACTCTCGACGGACCAGCTCGCACGTGTCCGCGGTGGCAGCGTCTCATCGAAAGTCGCAGCGAGGAGAGGGGATCGGCAGACATTCATCGCGCAGACGAACGTGACTCGGTCCTGCACAGACCACCTCCTACCTCCATCGTCGCCTCACTAGCCTAGCCGTGGCGGTGACGGGCAAAAAGCGGCCCAAGCACTCAGCGCGACTTCGCATCGTCCAGAGAGTACGTAGCCATGGGTACGGCGTTCGGACCACTCTGGGGGACTCTATTGAGCACAATTCCGAGTACCCGAGCGTCAACAGTGTTCAGCATCTCCAGAGCCCGCGCGACGTCACCCCGTGAGGTGCCCTTGCGACCGGAGTTCACCACGACGATCGCCCCCGCAGCCCTCTTCGACAAAACAGCCGCGTCTGTGACGGGCAGCAGCGGTGGCGTGTCGACGATCACAACGTCGTACGCTTCTTCCAACGCCTGCAGCAGGACTTCCATGTTCTCACTGGAGGCGAGTTCGGACGGGTTCGGCGGAATCGTACCCGCTAGGATCACGTCCAAACGCGGTCGGTAGTCCTGCTTAACAGACCGCCAACCGAAGTTTCCAATCAGTACGTCTGTCAGACCCACAGCATCTTCAAGTCCGAGGTACTCGCCAATGCGCGGTCTGCGCATGTCGGCCTCTACTAGGCAGACTCTCTGACCACCCTCAGCAATGACGGCCGCCAGGTTGATTGAAGTCAGGGTCTTTCCCTCGCCCATAGTCGCTGAAGTTACGACGTAGGAGCGATGGTCCGTGGGAATTTCGATGAACTGCAGGTTAGTCCTGAGGCGTCTGATCGCCTCGGCGCGTACTGAATTGGCGTTCAAGGCTGAAACCACAGGAGCCTGGTCTGCTCTCAGGTCCACGGGAATCGCGCCGACCAGAGGTGTGGTAGTCAACAACTTGATGTCACGCTCACCCTTAACCCGACGATCCAGTGAGTCGCGCACAATGGCGCCCGCGAATCCAGCCGCCAATCCGAGGAGGAGTCCGAAGGGGAGATTCAACTGCGGCTGGGGCGTGACGGCTGAGGTGGGGGCGCGGGCCGGGTCAATGACGGTGATCCGTACGACCGCTGTCTCGTCGGCTCGCACCGGCTCCAGGAGGAGTGCTTGCGTGATGAACTCCTCGGCGATGGCATTCGCTGTATCAGCGGCATCCTCTGCGGAGTCATCCTGCACGGTGATCCGGACGACGACAGTCTCGGGGACCACCGACGCATCCACGCGTAGGGACAACTCCGCGACGGTCTCGGTCAGACCCAGATCATCGATCACGGGGGCAAGAACCACCGCTTTATCAACGATCTCCACGTAGGACTTCACTCGGTCGAGGAGGAAGTTCGATCCCTGCATGAGTTCAGAACTGGTGCTTCCCACCTCGGGTGCAACGAATAGTTCGGCTCGCGCCTCATACCGTGATGGTGTCAAGTACGTGATCGCACTAGCAGCCAGGAGCCCGAGTAGCACGCCGGCCGCCACGATGCGCCAGCGGTGACGTACCACACGCCAGTAATCCCTCAGTTCCACACAGTCTCCTGACCGACCGGGATCCGTCGCGCGCAGCCCCCGATCTCGTGTCTCTCTTGGAGAACATTACATTGGCCGGACTTACCCTCAGCGCACGGCCGCCCGGCAGACATCCAGCAGGAAGCCGGGTGTAGCCCGATCCGCTCAGTGGCCGCAGCATCTGGAAACGACAAGACCTTCGGGCTCCGGGCGTCTATCAGACCGGCGACCCATCACTTCATTCGACCACATGACTTTCCGAAGATGTTCGGCTGGGTAACTGCTGTGCGCTGCCCGTCAGAGATATCAACATAAAGACCAGGAAGGACGGGGTGCTATCGAACATGCCGCTTTCGAGGAGGCTACGTACCGTCAGCAATGCCAGTGCCGCCACGAGAAAGAGGCGCGCAGGACGGGAGGCCCGGAGGGAAGTCACAGCAACGACGACGAGCCACAGCAACAGAATGACGACGCCGATGAGCCCAACCTGGACCAGCGCGGAGACCCAGGTGCTGTCCAGTAACTGCACGTCCCACCATTGATCCTGGACCGGGATTAACTTCTGTGCCAATCCCATGCCGGTCCAGCGCGCCCAGAAGGTCTCGGGAAAAGACCAGGCGGCTGACCAGGCGATCGTCCGGGACGACAAGGTCGTCACTTGGTCCGCGCCACCCCGCAGGAAGTATCCATCCAGCAATTCGCTCGCGAAGACTAGATAGAACCCCAACGGAATAGTCGCGACAACTGCGGTTGCTACCAACCGGTTGAGCCGACGCGCTTGCAACAGCATGACGGCTAATGCCAGGAGCGCGGCAGCCAGGCCCGTTCGCGATCCAGTGAGCCAAAGGGCACCGAATCCGAAGAACAACAGCACCACATGATGCCCTTTCATTCCCTCGTTGAGCGCAAGCCATGTAAGACCAATCAGCGAAACGGCAAGGAGGAAAGCGAGTTCATTCGCGTGCAACGGTGGGACCCCACCAAAGAGCCTGCCATTCATCCCGAACGACGGAAGACCCGTCAAAGCACTGATGGCCGCAACGAGAAGCATTGCTCGCACGAGATTACGGACGAGCACCTCGCGCGGGAACACCCGTGCGAGGAAATACAGAGTCATTCCCACAAGCAGCACCCTCAGCGCGAGCACAGCTGACGGAACCAGTTGACCCGCTGCATGTGCACCCATGACGGAAACCACCAGATACGAGAGAAGGAAAGCAATAGAATGTCCCCGTACCGGAATCAAAATCGGGCTCGCCTGCCGGGCGAACCATGCCATGGTCAGGGCAATCAGACTAAGTGCGGCCTTTCCAGCCACCACCGGGTCCACTCCCCCTGAGTAATAGACACCGCGTCGCCAACTGACCGTCGCGATCACCAACAGCAGGACTGTGGTGAAGCACAGGCGTCGATTGGAGCCGCGTCGCACCCCAGGTGCTGAGGCGGCCAGAGTGCTACTCACGATCCTCCCAGGGCCGCTCTAACCAGCCCGTCGCAGACATCGTCAAGCCTATCCTTGTCGGTCCGTCAACGCTGTATCTCCGAAGGGGTTTCAGGGCTCTTCCGGTTTTAGAGTGCATTGATCCGGGTCGCCAGTTGGCCGGAGTGCAGTAGGCAGCGCAGGACGTAGTGGTCGAAGTTGCGGAACCCTAGGGCGATGCCGCGTAGGGCTTCGAGGCGTCCGTTGATCGCTTCGACGGGGCCGTTGGAGGCTCCGCCACGGTCGAAGAACGCCAGGATCTGGTCTCGTTTGCGCCAGAGCGTGCGGCCGAGTTGAGCGAGTTCCTCCAGCCCCTCGGGTAGCCCGCGCCGGAGCCTGGTGATGAGGGCCTGCATGCGCTTCTTGCCGGCGGCCGGATCTGGGTGTTGGTAGGCGCTGATGATGTCCTGGTAGATGTGCCAGGAGACCTCCAAGGCCGCGTGGTCCTCGTGTTCGGCGAACAGCCGC
>NZ_JBMPQA010000015.1:0-108550 GCF_049725055.1 Pseudactinotalea sp. Z1739
GGCAGATCCCATGACCGTCAGCGGGCAGTTCTCACGTCCGCCACCGGGCAACTATCTGGCCGTCTCCGGGCAGTCTGCCGTGGCCGCTGACACTCGCTGCCGGGTGACCCAGCCCTCTACTTGGGACGGCCGGAAGCGCAGTTTGCCCGCGATGACATACGCCATGGGCATGTCGTCGCCTCGCATGCGCCAGTCATGGATGGTCCTCACGGTGACCCCCAGGTATGCGGCGAGGGCTGCGCTGTCCCACAGCGGCTCAGGCGTCGTCTTCTCATTTGGCTGCATGCCCACCAGGTGTGAGGCACCCGGCCGCTCGCGCCACGCTCATTCCCCATGGACCCCATACTGGGCGTCTATTGGGCGAAAACCCCCCGTGGTTGGGCGTATATCAGACGTAGGTCGCACGTAGGTCCACGCACCCGTGAAGCAGGTGTTTGCACAGGTCAGGTGGTGTTTCAGCCGTATGATTCCGCGGGTCTGGAACTACCCGCCTTGTAAGCGGACGGTCGTCGGTTCGAGTCCGACAGGTGGCTCTGATTGCGAACTGCAGTTGAGGAAGTTCCTTTGGGGGCGCCTGCTGCACCGCGCTTGGGGAAGGCGCGCAAAAGAACGTGCCGTTCTTCGTTCAGTCACCACTCCCTGGTGGACGTTGGCGGATCTAGCCGGCCGATGACGGCGAGGACGACGGCGAACGCGGCCCCGCCATGGAGGCGATGACGAGGCCGGCGGTGAGCATGCTGAACAGCATCGCGATGCCGGCCAGTGTTCCGGCGATGTCGACGAACAGTGCACCCATGAGCAGACACAGGTCCACCAGCGCGATCCCGGCCGCCGCGAGATACAGCACGTTGGTGCGCCACCCGGTGCCGAGACGACCGGGAGCCAGGAACTGGAACACGCTGCGCCCCCCGATCCGGCGCACCCACAGCACGGCCGCACCCTGCAGCAGAAGACACCCGCCGAGGACGAGCAGCATCCGGGTGGCATCAGGATCGGGACGGTCCGGGCCCGGTGTCGCGTTCAACATGATCAACACCGCGCAGTACAACGCCGCAATCACCAGCATCAGCGACAGCAGCGACCGCAGCATGATCGTGTACCGCGAATCGGTCGGGTCCATCCGGATCAGGCCGCGCAGCAACCTGGCACTGGTGGCCCAGCCGAAGGTGTGCTGGTTGGCGATCGCCAAGTTGTACTGGGCGGCTTTGTTGTCGGGATCCAGCCCCAGCGCGGTCTGATAACTGCGCTGGGCGGCGGCGAGGTTGCCCCTGGCCAGGCTGAGGTTGCCCGCAACCACGTGCGCGTCGGGCTCGTTCGGTGCCAATCTCAGCACTGTCTGCATCGACGCCCGGCCGGCCGTGGTGACCTTGCGGGCGTGTGCGTCGGCACTGGCTCGCTGCAGATGGCCCAGGTATCCGTGCGGGTCCAGGCGAATGGCGGCGTCCGCGCTCTGCCTACTCTCATCGTGACGACCCACGGCGCTGAGCGCCCGGGGTCGGACGATCAGGGGGGCAACCATCAACGGGTGCTGCGCAACGGCCTGCGCGGCTGCCCTCAGCGCTTCATCCGGTTCTCCCAGGCCCAGGGCACACTCGGCCATGGCCACCAATGCGCCCGGGTGGTCGGGAGTAGTGGCCAGAATGGCCACCAGTATCCGGCGCGCGTCCGGCCAGCGGCCTGAGGCCATCAATGTCTGGGCCGTGAAGAGTGCGTTGGCCGGAACGTCACTCATAACCTCTTGACCTTCTTCAGGTAGCGCCGCAGTTCCTTGTAGGTGCCGTCGTCGTCGCCGAACAGCACGACGTTGCGTGCGCTGTCCAGCCAGGCGCTCACCGTCGGATGGGCTTGTTCCAGCGCGCTGAGCAGGTCGTCGTGCTGGATGTCCCGCACCACCCCGCTGGTGACGCCGTCCATCATGGCGGTCTCGGTGGCGGTCTCACAGACCAGGGCGATGTCGGCGCCGGACAGTCCCTCGGTGGCGCGGGCGAGGGCTGCGATATCGATGGCCCCGGTGGGCCGGGAGCGCAGGTGGAAGGTGAAGATCGCTGCCCGGGCCTCGGCATCCGGGGGGAGGACGAGTACCGTGCGGTCGAACCGTCCCGGCCGGCGCAGTGCCGGGTCGATGTCCCAGGGCTGGTTGGTGGCACCGAGGACGAAGACCCCCTCGTTGTCCGCCCCGACGCCGTCGAGTTCGGTGAGCAACTGGTTCACCGCGGTGCGCATCATGCTGGTCGAGGTCTGGCTGCGCCGGCCGCCGAGTGCGTCCACCTCATCGAAGAACAGCACGCACGGTGCCTCCCGGCGGGCGAGTTGGAAGGCCTCGTGCAGGTTGCGTTCGGACTGGCCGAAGTGCGGGTCGAGGACGTCGGTAATGCCGATGGACAGGAACTTCGCGCCCAGTTCACCCGCCAGCGCCCGGGCGATGAACGTTTTGCCACATCCGGGTGGCCCGTACAGCAGGAGGCCGCCCGCAGCGTTTTGCCGAATCGTTCCCGCAGCGCGGGGTTGCGCAGCGGGGCGAGGAACGCGGCGTTGAGCCGGTCTTTCACGCCTTTCATGCCACCGACGTCGTCGAGGGTGATGTCCGGGGCCTCGATCGAGTACCGGCTGCTGTCCGCGCTGGGTCTGTTCGGGGCGGTGTCAGGGGACGTGTCGGTGGCATCGCCGGCTGGTTCTGGTCCGGTGAACAGCGGGTCGGTCAGGTCGAGGCCCAGTTGTTCCTCGGCCGCAGTCCAGTCGAAACCCCCGGTATTCGATTCAGGCGGGGCCTGGTCCGGGGTTTGGCCCGGTGTGTGGTCGGGTGCCTGGTCGGGAGCCGTCCGACCTGATTCCGGGACCTCGGTGCCCAGTGCCCGGCCCATCACGGTCCGTGCGGCGGCGTTCGCTGGATCGAGCTGAAGGCTGGCAGCAGCCTCGGCGACCGCGCCACCGCTGTCCCCGGCGCTCAGAAGTTGCTCGGCCAGGTGCACCCGAAGAGCGACGTCCTGCGGCGCTGCCGCCACAGCACGACGCAGGGCGGCGATGAGATCGGACTCCATGAGGAGAAAGTACCGCGTGGCACCGCGCCACCGCAGAAGAGGACTCGCTCATATAGAGGTCACTTCGCAACATGGCCGATGGGGAGCACGGTCGATGGTCGCCCCCGAACCTACGGATGTCATCACCGACGCCTCGCTGCCCGCAGCACTGTGCGCAAGATCAGCGCCGAGATCAACGTCACCGGCTTTACCGGACTCCTCCTGGCCAAGACTGCCGCTGCCTACGGATGCCGCAACCGGGCCCGGGCGGGCCTCAAGCCGTGCTGTGGGTTGCTTGCCGGCCGACGGTGAAGGCCAGCGGGTCCTCCTGCACGATCGCCAGCGCTCGGTGCAGCGCACCGGCCCGCACTACATCCCCGCCGAGGGAGGAGGCGACGATGGTCGGCACCGGTGGATGGACGTGCTCGGTCAGGCGCCGGGTCGCCTCGTGCACCAGGTGATCGAGCGCCGGAGCGATCGCCCCACTGACCACGATCCGTTCCAGGTCCAACATGGTCGCGATCACCGCGCACACCCGAGCCAGCCGCTCGGCCAGTTCGTCCACGATTCCGATTGCGACCTCGTCACCGGCGCGGGCCGCGGCGAACACCGCGATGGCATCGGGGTGCTCCTCGCCGGTGGCGACGCTCTGGGGCAGCTCGGAGTCGCATGGCACCTCGCCGTCCTCGATCGCTTGGCGGATGAGGTCCCGGGCGAGGTGACCGAGGCCGTGGGATCCTTTCACGCCCTCGACCAGTTCGAGTAGGCGCAACTCACCGGCGCCACCGAGGCGGCCCCGCAGGAGCGCTCCGTCGACGATCAGCCCGGCGCCGAACCTCTCTCCGGACAGCAGCGCGGCGAAGGAGCGCAGGTCCCGGCCCGCACCGACGGCGCCTTCGGCCACCGCCGCGAGATTGGCGTCGTTGTCCACGACGACGCGTTGTGCCAGGGATGAGGCGGCCTGGGCCAGGCCGGGGTTCATCCGCGACCAGTAGCCCTCGTGGCCGTCAGGTGAGACGCCCTCGGCGTCGACCGGTGCGGGCACCCCGATCACCAGCGCCAGTACCGGTCCGGGATGCTCGCCCCGCTGCTCCAGGGCAGCCCGGATCGCGCCCAGGACCATCCGGCGGCGTTTGGCCGGCGAGATCTCCCCGCCGGGGTCGATCTCGACGGCACTGGCCAGGATCGAGCCGTCCAGGTCGGCCACCGAGGCGGTGATCCTGTGCTGGCCCGCGTCGACCCCGACGACGTGACCGGCGTGGGAGTCGAAGCCGTACCGGCGGGCCGGGCGGCCCTTGCTGTACTGGCCCGCACGGCGAGTGTCGTCCAACTCCTGGATCCAGCCTCGCGCGAGCAGGTCGGCGCACAGGCCGAGTACGGTTGAGCGGGTCAGGCCGGTGGCCGCGATCACATCGCTGCCGGTGAAGGACTCCGTAGACCACACCTGGCGCAGCACGTCGGTGGCGTTTCCGAGGCGTTGCTGCCGGGATGCGTCAATTCTGGCCGGCCTCACGTGTCCACGATATCCGAGCGGCCGCGCATAATCCGCGGGATAAATCTAAGAACTAGAGTTAGTACGTGTGGCAACGTGCGCAGGGTCGGCGCCGCAGGCGCGGCGTGCGATGGCGCAGGTCCGGGTTCGGGCCTCATCCCTGCGGGGCGATCCAGACCGTGGACTCCGCGGCGACCACACCATCGTCAGGCCCGACATCGGCGGTACTGGACAGGGCGATCGGCCCTTCGTCCAGCCGGTAGGGCTTCTGGCCGAAATTCGTCACGACGCGCCACCCGTTCGGCCGCCGGAACGACAGCACGTCCGGGCGACCGGACTCGACCCACTCCAGCGCCTCACTGGTCTGCCACTGCGCACGCAGGGCGAGGGCGGTGCGGTAGAGCGACAGCATCGACTCCGGATCGTCCTGCTGCCGCTCGACGGCGTAGTCGGCCATCCACTCAGGCTGCGGCAGGTGCGGGGCGGCGTCGCCGGTTCCGAAGCCGAGTGAAGGCCCGCTCACCTGCCATGGCAGGGGCACGCGGCATCCGTCCCGGCCGATGTCGTGGCCGGCCGTGCGGAAGAAGTGCGGATCCTGCCGCTCGGTCGCGTCGATCTCGACGACCTCGTGTAGGCCGAGTTCCTCACCCTGGTACAGGTACGCCGAGCCCGGCAGACCGAGCAGGAACATGGTCGCGGCCGCAGCACGGCGCCGCCCTCGTTCGGCATCGAGCACCGGGTCGGTTCCCCGCGAGCGCAGCCAAGTCTCCCCATGGCGCACGGCCGGCCCTCCGCCCGCCAGGCGCTCGGGCCGAGGCAGCCCGTACCGGGTCGGATGGCGAACGACGTCGTGATTCGACAGCACCCACGTGCTCGAGGAGCCCGACCGGGCAGCCAACTCCAGGTTGTCGGTCACGACCTGGAGGAACTGTGCCGCGTCGAAGTCGGCCAGCAGCAGGTCGAAATTGAAGGACTGCCCCAGGCTCTCCGGCCGCGCGTACAGCGGGATACGGGAGCGCTCGACCCACGCCTCGGCGACAGCGGTGCGCGGCGGAGTGTAGGAGTTGAACACGGAGCGCCACTGCGCGTAGATGTCGTGGACGTCGTCACGGTCTAGGAGCGGGTGGTTGCCGTCAACAGGGATCAGCGCCAGTTCGTCCCGGGAGGGCAGGGGCTCGGTGAGGTCCTTGGTGAGCATGTGCGCGACATCGATCCGGAAACCGTCGACGCCGCGGTCGGACCAGAACCGGAGCGTGGTGAGGAAGTCCTCGCGCACGTCCGGATGGTCCCAGTTGAAGTCTGGCTGCTCCGGAGCGAAGTTATGCAGGTACCACTGGCCGTCGGCCACCCGGGTCCAGGCGGGGCCGCCGAATGTCGAGACCCAGTCCGTGGGCGGCTCCGCGCCGTCGGGTCCGCTGCCCTCGCGGAAGATGTAACGCTCCCGCTCCGGTGCACCGCGGCCGGCCGCAACCGCTTCCTGGAACCACTCGTGCAGGTTGGAGGAGTGGTTCGGCACGATGTCGACGATGATCTTGATATCGCGTGCGTGCAGGGCGGCGAGCATGGCGTCGAAGTCACCGAGCGTGCCCAGGCGGGGGTCGACGTCGCGATAATCGGCGACGTCGTAGCCCCCGTCGGCCAGCGCGGAAGGGTAGAACGGGGACAGCCAGACGGCCTCGACGCCGAGGTCGGCCAGGTAGTCGATGCGACCGGTAATGCCGGCCAGATCTCCCAGACCGTCGCCGTTGGCGTCGGCGAAACTGCGAGGATAGATCTGATAGACCACCGCCTGGCGCCACCACGGCGGGACGGATGAATGGGGGGACGACTGCGTGTCGGACGCTGCCAGGCTCATGGGGCTCCTTGCCGATCTGGTGGTGGTTCGTTGCGGATAGGGACACGACGGCGCGTGCCCGCAGCCGGGCTTGCGCCCGGCCGCAGGCCCGACAGCGGCAGACCTCAGCCTTTGACGGCGCCTTGGGTGACGCCCTCCATCACCCAGCGTTGCGCGAACAGGTAGGCGATGATGGCCGGCGCCATGGCCATCAGGTAGGAGGCGAAAGCGACGTTGTAGTTGCTGCTGAATTGGGTCTGGAAGAGGTTCTGGCGCACCGGCAAGGTCTGCAACGCCGGGTCGGAGATGATCAGTGAGGGCATCATGAAGTCGTTCCAGGCGTAGAGGAACGCGAAGATGCCGACGGTGGCGCTCATCGGGGCCAGCAGCGGGAAGATCAACTTCCAGAACGTCTGCCACGTCGACGCCCCATCGATGCGCGCGCTCTCCTCGAGTTCCATCGGGATGGAGCGCAGGAACGCGGTGAACAGCAGCACGCTGAAACTGAGCTGGAACATGCTGGCCAGCAGGATCACACCCATCGGGTTGTCGAGACCGAGCCGCCCGGTGAGTTGGATCTGCGGCAGGGCCACCACCGGGAACGGGATGAACATCGCCGCCAGCAGGTAGAAGAAGGACCACTTGAACAGTCGCCTGTCCCAGTTTCGGATGATCGCGAAGGACGCCGCCGACGCCAGGATGATCGTTGCGGTGACGGTCCCCGCCGTCACCAGGACGGAGATGCCGAAGCCGACCGGCGCGTCCGTCAGCAGCCAGGCGTCGATAAAGCCCTGGATGCTCACTGGCACCGGCAGCGAGAAGGCGTTGCCGTCCACCGATTGGGCGGAGGTCTTGAAGGCCATCGCGATCGTCACGTAGAGGGGGAGCAGCACGGTGATGGCGCAGAGGAACAGGATGATCGTGGTGGTCCAGCTCACCCGCTCCGGCTTGATCTTCGCGAGTCGTTTGCCACCCGGAGCCTTGCCGGACTTGCCACCGGCGAGCGTGGCGGTGCTGAGAGTTGGTGCGGTGTTCGTCGAGGACATCAGACGGAACTCCTTCCGCGCGTCGCCAGGAGTTGGAGAACGGCGATGATGATGGCGACGATGAAGAACATGGTCGCGGTCGCCATCTGGTAGCTGTAATCACCGGAGTTGAACCCGGAGATGATGGTCATCGCGATGCTTCGCGTCGCGGTTCCCGGTCCACCGTCGGTGAGACCGACGATGATGTCGTAGGCGTTCAGGAAGTTCTTGAAGCCCAGGATGACGTTGATGACGACGTAGCCGGACACCAGCGGGAGGGTGAGCCGGAACAGTTGCTGGCGCTTGCTGGCGCCGTCGATGTCGCCAGCCTCGTAGACCTCGCCGGGGATGGAGAGCAACCCCGCGATATAGATCAGCAACGCGCCAGGGATGGCCTGCCAGGCTGTCACGATCACGATCGCGATCCAGGCAAGATCCTCATTGGCCAGGATGGACGTTTCCAGGGCACCGATCCCGAGCAGAGTGCCGAGCGCGGGTAGGGAGTTCTGGAACAGGAACTGGAAGACGTAGGCGATGATGATGCCCGAGACGACCATCGGGATCACGAAGATCGCGCGCAACCCGGTCTTGAAGCGGATCCGTGAGGTCAGCCCGACCGCGAGCAGGAAGGCCGCCACGTTCACCACGATGACCGTCGTGAAGGCGAAGCCGAAGGTGAACAGGAAGCTGGACAGGATCGCGGGGTCGCTGAACGCGGCGATGTAGTTCGTGAACCCGCTGAACTGCCAGTCACCGATCCCGATGGAGTCGGTGAAACTGAAGAAGATGCCCACGATCCCGGGAACCGTGATCGCAAGCGTGAACAGGATGACGGCGGGGAACAGGAAAAGGTAGTAGATCGGTTCGACCTTGCGCCGGTTGCGTTCCGGCGGGGCGGAAATCGGCTTCGATGTCATGGTGCTCATTGCCCGGACTCCTCTGTCTGGCTGGTCGGGGCCGGTTCGCGGAACACGACCCGGGCCCAGTCCGAATCGAACGTGGCCAGTTGGGCGGCCGGGTCGGCGCCGAGGATGATCGACTGGACATAGTTCTCAGTCGGGATGGCTGCCGGGATGAGGACGCCGGGACCCTGGTACACCTGGCCTTCCTGGTAGTACCCGATCATCCCCTCCACCCGGGGGTCGCTGGGCTCGGCACCTCCCTCCTGCGGGACGAACCCGAGCTGTGATTCGTTGTAAGCGGTGATGACCTCAGGCTGGAAGAGGTACTCGAGGAAGTCGAGCGCCTCCTCGTGGTGGTCCGAGTCCTCCGGGATCATGGCGGCGAGGTCCATGTTCACCCGCACCGCGAGGTCGTCCGGGTCCTCGGTCATCGGCAGCGGGAAACTTCCGAGTTCAAGGTCGGGCGACGTCAGCGCGATCTCGCTGAATGCCCACGGGCCCTGCAGGTACATTGCCGCGGCGCCGTTCGCGAAAGCCACGTTCCCGGCGTCGTAGGTGCGGCTGCCTGCGTCGGAGTTGGTGTAGTTCTCGGCCAGGTGCACCATTTTCTCGACGGGTTCGAGGAAGTCTTTCTGGAACGAGACGTCCGAGTCGGGCCCGACGTCGGTGCCCTGGGCGGCGAGGCGGTCGAAGAAGTCGAGCACGTCGAGTGATCCGCCCACCGAGTAGTCGAACCATCCCTGGTTGATGGTCCAGGGATCGGCGAAGGTGGCGTAGAAGGGATCGACGTCTGCTTGCTGCAGGACGTCGGCCAGTTCGAGCAGTTCGCTCCAGGTCTGCGGCACCTCGAGATCGTGCTCGTCGAAGATCTCCTTGTTGTAGATCACCGAGGCCCCCATCACCGAGTACGGCAGGGCGGGGGTTCGGCCCTCGCACACGCCGTACTGGTCCATCAGCGGCTGCAGGTCGGCACGCATCAGAGTCGCGGCCTCGGTATCGGAGAGGTCGATGAGAGCGCATCGCTGGACGAACCGGGCGACCTCGTAGTTGTAGTTCGCGAGCATCAGGTCCGGCGGGTTTCCTCGGACGAAACTCGCGGAGATCACGTCGGGCCCGGAGGTGTCCATCACAACCCGCACCTCGTCCTGGGAGTCGTTGTAGTCCGCGACGACCTCGTTCATGAAGCTGATCGCCTCGCGCTTGCTGAAGGTGAACCGGATCTCTTGTGGTCCACTCCCACCCGCGGAGCAGGCGGCCAGGAGCAGGAAGCCCGCGACAGCCAGCATCGCCGTGATCCGGCGGTTCATGCGGCGGCCCATGTGGTGGGCCGGTCGGCTCCAGGGATCGGGTGGCTCCCAGGTGCCGGTGGGCGTTGCGTCTTCGCGTTCGTCGTCAGGTGCTGCGGGGAAGCGGAGGCGACATCGGCCATGGTCACTCCTTCGGGATGGCTGATCATTGATCGTCACGGGCGGTCATCGACGACGCCCGGGTCTCGCTGGTGCGCAACGTACTCCAACGCTGGAATAGCGCATCATTTGATTGATGTGGACATTACATCTAGTCGCTAAAGTAAATGCACGGTAGCAGTGCGAGCGCCGACGAACAAGGGGTCGATCAGGGGTGGCTCCGGCGTCGGACCAAGCCACGCCACGACCTCCCCGCCCGGGGGAGGGAGCGGCGACCAGCGGGTGCGGCGGTAACCTGACCCTCGGATCAACCTGGGAAGGATGGCGGATGAGGCAACCACTGCGGATCGGAATCGCCGGCTACGGCAACCTCGGCAAGGGGGTGGCCGCCGCCGTCGGGCAGAACCCGGACATGGAACTGCACGGCATCTTCACCCGCCGGGACCCGGCCTCGCTGCGGGTTCCCGGGGACGTCGCCCCGGTGTTCGGCTGGTTGGAGCTGCTGGAGCACAAGAGTGACATCGACGTGCTCATCCTGTGCGGTGGGTCCAAGGAGGACCTTCCCCGGCAGGGCCCCGAACTCGCCGCACACTTCAGCACGGTGGACTCCTTCGACACCCACGCGCGGATCCCGGAGTACTTCGCCGCCGTCGACCAGCCCGCACGCGCGGCCGGGACCACATCGATCATCGCGGTGGGCTGGGACCCGGGGATGTTCTCCCTGAACCGCCTCCTCGGGGAGGCGCTGCTGCCGCAGGGCCAGACGTACTCCTTCTGGGGCAAGGGACTGAGCCAGGGGCACTCCGACGCCGTCCGCCGGGTGCCCGGCGTGGCCGCGGGCGTGCAGTACACAATCCCGGCTGCCGACGCGATCGAGGCGGTCCGCTCCGGTGCCCGGCCCGAACTGAGCACCCGGGACAAGCACCGCCGGGAGTGTTACGTGGTGCTGGCCGAGGGCGCCGATGCGGCGGAGGTGGAGCAGGCGATCGTGACGATGCCGCACTACTTCGCCGAGTACGACACCACCGTGCACTTCGTCAGTGAGGAGACGTTGCGCCGGGAGCACGGCGCGATGCCGCACGGAGGCTTCGTGATCCGCAGCGGCACCACCGGTGGCGGCTACGACCAGGTGATCGAGTACCGGCTGGAACTGGGCAGCAACCCCGAGTTCACCGCCAGCGTGCTGGTGGCCTACGCCCGCGCTGCGGCCCGGCTGAACACTCAGGGCGTGATCGGGGCGCAGACCGTGTTGGAGGTGCCGCCGGCGCTGCTCTCGCCAACCCCGGTGGAGCAGTTGCGCGCCGAACTGCTCTGAGGCGCTCGGCCGCCAGGACGTCAATACGGTGACGGTGACCGCCCCGTCCAGGACGGAGTTGGCGCCCAGGATGAACGCCCCCAGGCGCCCCTGTCCGGCCCGATGCCAACCAGAGACTGCGAACTGCCGGCGCCGCGACCTCGGGCGGGCCGGAACAGCAGAGCCGGTGGTGGGGGAAACCCCGCACCACCGGCTCCATACGGTCTGTACCCCGGACCGTCTTCACAGACTAGGCGATCAGTCTCCTTTCAGGGCCGATCGCAGCGATACCCGCGCCCCGGTGCGCAGCAACGAGCCGGAGTAGATCCGGGCGGCCAGGGCGATCACGATCCCGGCGGCCAGGGCCAGCACGCCCAGTGACAGCAGCGGCTCCCACCACAGGGCATCGCCCATGAACAGCCGGACCGGCATCGCCACCGGGGCGCTGAACGGGATGTAGGAGGCGATCGCCATCGCCAGACTGTTCTCGCCGAGGATGATCACCACGAAGTACGGGGCCATGATCAGCATCATCGTGGGCATCATCACCGCGCCGGTGTCCTCCTGGCGGGAGACCAGGGAGGCCCCGGCGGCGAACATCGCCGCCACCAGCACGAACCCGAACAGGAAGAAGATCACGAACCACGCGATCGGCCCGGTGAGCAGGTCCAGCAGTTCACTCTGACCGGTGAGCATCAGCCCGAGCACCGCAACCGCTCCGATGGCTGCGGTCTGTCCCACCGCGAGCACGCTGTTGCCGATCACCTTCCCGGCCAGAAGTGCCCGCGCGGGAACGGCCGAGAGCAGGATCTCCACGATCCTGGACTGCTTCTCCTGCACGGTGTTCTGCACGATCATCGCCCCTGACCCCATGGCGAACAGCATGAACAGGAACCCGAAGATCACCGAGACCAGCACCTGCAGCCCGCGGGAGGTGGTGGTGTCGAGCAGTTCCACCTCCGGTTGCACCGACAGCGCCCCCAGCACCTCGGTGGGCGGGTCGGTCAGGGCGATCACGCGCACGCCCACCGGGGAGGTCTCATCGGGCACGATGGCGGCGTCCACCTCCTCGTCGCGGACGAGGTCCTGCGCCTGGGTCACGTCCGCCGCGGCGGTCACCTCGAAGCCGTCCACGTTCTCCAACTCCGCGCCGGCCCCGTCGACCACGGCCACCGGGGTGTCCGAGCCGATGCGGTCGGCGAAGAAGCCGGACGCCAGAATTCCGGCCAGCACCAGACCGAGTGTGACGGCCAGGGAGATGATGAACGACTTGGTGCGGACCTGGGTGGTGATCTCCCGCTCGGCCACCAGCAGCGAGGCCGCGGTGGTGGACAGTTTCTCGGCACGCTCGGTCTCGGTGGGCTCGTGCCGGGTGCCTCGGGTCGGGGTGGTGGTCAGCGTGGTCATGCTGCCTGCTCCTTGCTCTCCTCGTCGGTGACGACGTCCTTGAAGATCTCGCTCAGTGAGGGGTGCACCGGCCCGAAGCTGAGCACGGTGTCGGTGGCGATCGCTCGGGTGAGCACCTGCTGGGCCACCTGGTCCCCGCCCTCGAACAAGGCCGTGGCGCCGTCCAGCTCCAGCACCCGGGCGCCCGGGACATCCCGGACCCAGCCGGCGTCGCGGGCGGTGACGATCCGGTGGCGGCGCACCCCGAAGGCCTCCCGCAGGTCCTCGGCGGTGCCGTCGGCGCGGATCTTGCCGCCGGCGATGATCACCAGCCTGTCGCTGAGCCGTTCCACCACGTCCAACTGGTGGGAAGAGAACAGCACCGGCACCCCGCGTTCGGCGTACTCGGTCAGCACGCCCAGCACCACCTCCACGGCCATCGGGTCCAGTCCGGAGAACGGCTCATCGAGGATGAGTACATCCGGGTTGTGCACCAGCGCGGCGGCGATCTGCACCCGCTGCTGGTTACCCAGCGACAGTGCCTCCAGCGGGTCATCGGCCCGCTCACCCAGCCCCAGGCGCTCCAAGAGATCCCGGGCCCGGGTGTTGGCGCCGTCCCGGTCGTAGCCGTGCAGCCGCGCCAGGTAGCCGATCTGCTCGGCGATCTTCATCTTCGGGTACAGGCCGCGCTCCTCGGGCATGTACCCGAACGACCGCCGTCCACCGCCGTCGAGGGGTTGACCGTCCATCGTCACCGTTCCGGCGTGGGCGCTGAGCACCCCCAGGATGATGCGCATCGTGGTGGTCTTACCGGCGCCGTTCCCCCCGACGAATCCGGTCAGTTTGCCTCGTTCGACGCCGAAGGACACGTTGTCCAGGACCTTGTGGTCGCCGAAGAAGCGGTCGATGCCCTCTACCTGAAGCATGCCTCACCCCGTCCCTGCTGATGCGGGCACCGTGTGCGCCCGTCGATGACATCGAGGCTATGAGGCCACCGGCCGGTGCCGCTTCGGCCGTCAGGGGGATCTTTCCGGTCTCCACCCTGCGGGGGAGGGAGGGCACCGTCAGTCCTGCCCGGCCAGGCCGTGGCGGTAGGCGAAGGCCACGGCCTGGACCCGGTCGCGCAGGTGCAGTTTCATCAGCAGGTTGGAGACGTGGGTCTTGACCGTGGCGCGCCCGATCACCAGGTGGGCGGCGATCTCGTCGTTGGACATGCCGCGGGCCACCAGCGCCAGCACCTCCCGTTCGCGTTCGGTCAGGTCAGCCGCGGCCGCGGGCCGGGCCGCGTTGCCACCGGCGCCGCGGGCCGGGGCCAGCGGATCGGCGCCGGCGTCGGCCCGGCCGGTGGCGGGATGGCCGACGGCGGAACTCTCCTGGGCAGCCGGGCCCGCCTGGCCAGGACTGGCCCCGTCCAGGTCCGCGCCGGAGACCGCCCGCTCGATGATCGCCCGGGTGACCTCGGGGGAGAGCAGGGCGTCGCCGTCGGCCACCGAGCGGATCGCGTCGGCGAGTTGTTCGGGCCGGGCGGTCTTGAGCAGGAACGCGCTGGCGCCGGCGCGCAGCGCCTCGAGCAGGTAGTCCTCCCGGCTGAACGTGGTCAGCACCAGCACCTTGGGCCCGCCGGGGTCTGCGGCGATGATCGCCCGGGTGGCCTCCAGGCCGTTCATCCCGGGCATCTCCACGTCCATGCACACCACGTCCGGGCCGGTGTCGGCCACCACCTCCAGCGCCTCGGCCCCGGTGGAGGCCTGCCCCACCACGGTGATGCCGGGCTGGGCGTCCAGGATGGTGGCGATGCCCTCGCGCAGCAGGGGCTGGTCATCCACGAGCACCACCCGCACCCCCGCGTCGCCTGCCGGTGTCTCGTGCTCGGCCGGACTGCTCATGCGGGAGCTTCCTGTTCCTCGTCGGGGGATCTGTGTTCGTCGGCGGCCAGCGCGGTGGGGGTCAGCGGCACCTGGGCACGCACCAGGAACCCGCCCTCACGGCGCGGGCCCACGTGCAGGGTACCGCCGTCGGTGCCGACCCGTTCGCGCATCCCGACCAGGCCCAGACCGCCGCTGCCGGGGCGGACCGGGCGTCGCCGCCGGCCCGCACCGTCATCGGCCACCTCCAACTCCACCGCCTCGGGCAGGTAGCGCAACCGCACGTCGACCTGGGCGCCATTGCCGGCGTGTTTGCGGGCGTTCGTCAAGGCCTCCTGGGCGATCCGGTACAGGTTCAGGGAGGCCAGTGGGCGCATCGGCACCGGCTCGCCGATCACCTGGTACTGCACCTGCAGGCCGCCGTGCCGGGCGTCCTCGATCAGGTCGGGAATGCGTTCCACGCCCAGGGAGCCCACGGGATCTGTGCTGCCCGGATCGACGCCGCCGTCGGGTTCGGCCCGAAGGGTGCCGAGCAGGGTGTGCAACTCGCTGATGGCATCGCGGGCGGCGTCCTCCACCCGCTCCAGTGCGTCGCCGGCCCGGCCGGGATCCCGGTCCAGCAGGGTGCGCGCGGCCGCGGCCTGCACCCCCATCAGCGACACGTGGTGGGCTACCGCATCGTGGAGTTCGCGGGCCAGGCGCATCCGCTCGATGGTCACCGCCTGGGCCTCGACCAGGGCGCGCTCGGCCTGGAGGTCGTGGGCACGTTCGATGAGGAGGTGGCGGTCCCGGGCCGCTTTCCACGCGTGGTTGCCGAACCAGATCGCCCCGGCGAAGTAGAGGGCGTTGATCAGCACCTGCACCAACATGAACGCGGCCAGCGGGCTCAGCGTGCCGGGCCCGATGTCCACCTGCTCCCCGTCGGGGGGATCGGTGGCGATGCGGAAGAAGGAGACCAGCAGCCAGATGGCCATCACGTCCACGACCACCAGGCGCAGGATGAGCGCGCGGCGCCGGTCGGAGATCCAGGCGCCGGAGGTGTACAGCGCCATGAACAGCGCGATGTTGGTGATCAGCGTCTCGGGGACCATGGTCTCCCCGGCCACGATGAACACTGCCGACACCGCCACCAGCACCGAGGCCGGATATCGCCGCCGCAGGGCCAGCGGCAGGGTGATCCCGGCCAGCACGACCACCGACAGCACCGGGTGGGCCGGGTCGGTGAAGAGCATCGCCGCGCGCTGCAGCGCCATGGCCAGCAGTGCGCCGGCGAACAGTGCGAGAGCCGCGGCGGCGTCCACCCGCAACTGGGCCTGGGTGGGGGCGGGACGCTGCCACGGGCGGGGGGTGGTCCGAGTGCCGAGTTCCCCGCCGCCGGCTGGTCCTGCGGGCGCTGCCGCAGCGGCAGCGCCGGGCTGGCTGGTGGGGGCCGGTGCGCTCATGAGCCCAACGGTAGCGGCGGGTACGCGGGGATTCCTCCGCCTCGGGGCGGAGGCCAGTAGGTGGAGGCCGCCGGGGATGGTCCACGCCCGTGCCCGTGGAGCGCCCGGTGCGCAGGCTGTGGCGATGCCTCGGTAGGCTCGGCGACCATGCGTCCCGAACATCTCAACCTGCTGCACAGCACCGCCCGCCCGGCCGTGCACCCCGACGGCACCTGGGCGGTGATCGCGGTCTCCCGCCCGGACCTGGAGGAGGACACCTACCCTTCCCGGCTCTGGCGCCTGGACCTGGGCGACGGAGCACTGCGCCCGCTGACGCACGGTCTCCGCGATGCCGAACCGGTCATCTCACCCGATGGGCGGTACCTGGCCTTCCTGCGCGCCGCCAAGGGGGACAAGCCCCAACTCGCCCTGATGCGCGTCGACGGCGGGGAGCCGCAACTGCTCACCGACCACCCGCTGGGAGTATCGGGCCGGCCGGAGTTCTCCCCGGACTCCACCCGCATCGCCTACACCGCCCGGGTGCCCGAGGACGGGCGCTACGGCACCACCGAGGGCGTGGGGCCCGACGCCGAGCCCCCGCGGCACATCACCCGGTTCACCTACCGCCTCGACGGTGCCGGCTTCCACGCCGACCGGCCCCAGCATGTCTACGTCATCGCTGTGCACGAGGAGAACGACCCGATGGCGGCGGGCCCAGGTGCATCGAGCGCGGCTGCACCCGGCCCGGCTGCGTCTGAGCCGGCTGGGTCGAGCCGGGACGCGGCGAGCCGGGGTGCGTCGAACGCGGCTGCATCGAGCGCGGCTGAATCGAACGAGGACGAGTCGAACGAAGGCGAGGGCGGCACCACCGAGGACGAGGCCGGCACGCTCGGCGCCCGTAAGGGCGTGCAGGTGCGCCCGGTGGCGGTCACAGCCGGCGAACGGGACCACCGCGAACCGGTGTGGACCCACGACGGCACCCACCTGCTCATCACGCGAGGCGTGGTCGATGAACTGCGGAGCGAGTTGATCCGCGTACCTGCCCCCGGTGCCGACAGGTCCGGCGACGGTGCTGGTGAGAGTGCGTCGGCGGGACCGGACAGCGCTGGCAGTCGGTCGACGGACCAGCGCGACGCACCGGCACCGGAACCGGAGGTTCTGCAGGGCCTCGAGCACGGCGCTGTCGGCGTGCGCACCGGCCCGGGCGACACCCTCTGGCTGCTGATCTCCGATCTGGGCCCGGACGCGATGGACTTCATCGGCAAGACCCCGGCGCTGCACCGCGCCCGGCTCACCCGGGCCGGACTCACCGACCTGGAACAGGTGACCGACCCGCGCACCGGGTCGTTGACCAACGACGTGTTCCTGGCCGACGGCGCCGACGTGCTGCTCACCCGCCTGAACCGGGGCAGCACCGAACTGGTGCGCTACACCGGTGGCGAACTGCGGCCGGTCTTCGGCGGGCAGGTGAGCGTGGCCGGGGCCGGCCTGCTGCCCGGCGGCGGGGTGCTGGTGAGCGCCTCGACGCCGGACAGTGCCGGCGACCTCTTCGTCGTCGAGCAGTCCGGCGGCGCCGACGAGGAGGACGTCGACGCGCGCCGCCTGACCGACCTGTCCGCGCGACTGCACGAGCAGGCCGGGGTGTTCGTCCCGCAGGAACTCCAGGTCGACGGCGAGGACGGCTACCCGGTGCACGGCTGGGTCACGGTGCCCGAGGGGGAGGGCCCGCACCCGGTGCTGCTGCTCATCCACGGCGGCCCGCACGCACAGTACGAATCGGTGCTCTTCGACGAGGTGCAGGTCTACACCCGGGCGGGTTACGCCGTCGTCTTCTGCAACCCACGGGGCTCGGCCGGATACGGGCAGGACCACGGCCGGTCGATCATCCAGGGGTTCGGGGACCGGGACGCCGCCGACGTGCTGGCCTTCCTCGACGGCGCCCTGGCCGCTCACCCCGGACTCGATGCCCAGCGCGTGGGCGTGCTCGGTGGCTCCTACGGCGGGTACATGACGGCGTGGCTCACCACCCGCACCGACCGGTTCGTCGCCGCGATCGTGGAGCGCGGCTTCCTGGACCCGGTGAGCTTCGAGGGCTCCAGCGACATCGGCTGGTTCTTCGGGATCAAGTACCTGGGTGAGGATCCGGAGCAGGTGGCCGCGCAGAGCCCGATGGCCCACATCGACAAGGTCGCCACGCCCACCATGGTGATCCACTCCGAGCAGGACTGGCGCTGCCCGGTGGAGCAGGGCCAGCGCTGGTTCGTGGGGCTCAAACGGCGCGGGGTGGAGACCGAGTTCCTGCTCTTCCCCGGTGAGGGGCATGAGTTGAGCAGGTCCGGGCGCCCGAAGCACCGCCTGGCCCGGTTCGAGCACATCCTCACCTGGTGGGACAAGCACCTGCCGGTGCGCTGAGCACGGGGCGGGGGCCCGCAGGGCCGGGCTGGGTGCGCGCCGACCGGCTGGGACGCGTTCAGCACGGGGCGGGGCGCGCCGGACCGGGCTGGGTGCGCGCCGACCGGCCGGGACGCGTTCAGCACGGGGCGGGACGCGTAGCACCGGGCGGGCGCGGGCTACCTCAGGAGAAGTGGGCCCCGCCGTTGATGTCCACCACGGTGCCGGTGACGAAGGCGCTTTCCTCCGAGCACAACCACAGCACCGGGCCGGAGACGTCGTCGGGGTAGCCGGCCCGGGCCAGCGGGATGGCGTCGATGGTGGCCCGCTGCCGCTCCGGGGTGCTGAACGTCTCGTGGAAGGGGGTGTCCAGGATGAGCCCGGGGGCCAGGGCGTTGACGGTGATCTGCTTGGATGCCAGTTCCTTGGCCAGGGAGCGGGTGTAGCCGAAGATCCCGGCCTTGGCGGCGGCGTAGGCCCCCGAGCCGTCCGAGCCGCCGTTCTGCCCCGCCACCGAGGAGACGTTGACGATCCGTCCGCCGGGGTGCATGAACTTGATCGCCTCCCGGGTCACCATGAAGATGGAGTCCAGGTTGACGGCCATCACCTTGCGCCAGTGCTCGGTGCTCATCTCCGCCAACGGCACCCGCCCGATCAGCCCGCCCGCGTTGTTGACCAGGATGTCCAACCCGCCGAGTCTGCCGGCGGCGTCGGCGACGCCGTCGATCACTGCCGCCTCATCGGTGACGTCCAGCTGCATCGACAGCGCCGGTGGGGCGTTGGTGGCAGCGAGTGCCTCCAGGAACTCCGGGTCGGGGGCGTGGGTCAGGTAGGTGAACGCGACCTGGGCGCCCTCCCGGGCCAGGTCCGCCACGATGCGGCGGCCGATTCCGATGCCGCCACCGGTTACCAGTGCCTTCTTGCCGGCCAAACGAGACATCTGTGCTCCTTGCGCTGATCGTCCTGGCTGATGATCTGATCCGCCCTCAACCGTAGCCGGACTGCGAGCGACCCTCAGGGTTGAGGCGCAAAGGCGGCGTCGGCGCTCAGGCGGGTAGCGGGAGCGGCCCATCAGGGGTGGCTGCACGGGACTCAGGGTGCGAGAACCGCCTCAGGCGTGCTGGCGGGCGGTGAGGCGGCGCCGCACCCACTTCTCCGCCTCCACGATCACCAGGACCGAGACGCCCAGTGCCGCACACAACGCCCACTCCCCGCCGGACAGCGGGACGAAGCCCATCAGGTTCGACACCACCGGCCAGGTCACCGCCACCCAGAACAGTGCGAGTGCGGCGAAGGAGGAGACCACCAGCAGCCGGTTGCTGAAGGGGTCCGACAGCACCGACTTGTGCTCGAACCGGGAGGTCTGCACGAAGAAGAAGTTCATCATGACGAACAGGGTCATCGTCAGGGTACGGGCGTGCTCCTCGGCCAATCCCTCGTTCAGACCCCACAGGAACATCCCCACCGCGGCCAGGCCCATCCAGGCGCCGGCGATCACGGTGCGCCACCACAGCACCCGGCTGAGCACCCCCTCCTTGGCCGAGCGCGGCGGGTGGTTGAGCTCATCGCCCTCAGCACCCTCGAACCCCAGCGCGATGTCCTGCACACCGTTGGTGACCACATTCATGAACAGCATCTGGATCGGCAGGAAGATCAACGGCATGTCGGTGTAGACGCTGATCGAGACCGCCAGCAGCGAGGCCGCACCGTTGGCCAGCAGGAAGTGGGTGGCCTTGCGGATCGCATTGAACGTGACCCGGCCCTGCTCCACGGCGTCGACCACGGTGACGAAGTTGTCGTCGGTGAGCACCATGTCCGCCGACTCCCGGGCTACGTCGGTCCCGGAGGCCCCCATCGCCACCCCCAGCGCGGCCGCCTTGAGCGCGGGCGCGTCGTTGACGCCGTCACCGGTGACGGCGACCACCTCGCCGCTGTCCTGCAGCACCTGCACGATGCGCATCTTGTCCTGCGGGGACACCCGCGCCGCCACCCCGACCCGGCGCAGCCGTGCCCGCAGGGCCTCATCGTCGAGGGTGAGGATCTCGGCGCCGGTGAGCGGTTCGGCCTCGGTGGGCAGACCCAGTTGAGCCGCGATCGCCAGCGCCGTGGCCGGCTGGTCGCCGGTGATCATCAGCACCCAGATCCCAGCCCGGTGACAGGCTGCGATCGCCTCGGCCACCCCGGGGCGGGGCGGGTCGGCCATGCCCTGCAGGCCGGCGAAGGTCAGGCCGCTGGGCGCTGGGAGCTCCTCGGGAATCTGCTCCCCGGGCGCGAGCACCCGGAAGGCGGTGCCCAGCATCCGCAGTCCCCGACTGGCGAGGTGATGATTCGCGGACTGGACGACCTCGAGGTCGAGGGGGGCCACGCCGTCGTCGGTCTGGATCTTCACCGAGGCCGCGAGCAGCGCATCCGGGGAGCCCTTGACGAACAACACCCGGTCGTCGCCGACCCGGTGGATGCTCTGGGACATCCGGGCCTCGGACTCATACGGGGCATGCGCCAGGGGCGCGGTGGTGAACTCGCCCATGGTCACCGCGCCGGTGCGCAACGCCGCCTTGGCCATCGCGACGTCGACGGCGTCCCCGATGAAGGTGCTCGGGTCATCACGGTCGGGCCGGGCCTCGTTGGTCAGCGCCCCGATGAGGAGCATCTGGCGCGCTGCCGGGCTCAGCGTGAGCCCGGGATCGGTCAGCTCGACCTCACCGGCGGTGGTCCAGCCGGCTTGGGAGGTCATCTCGTTCATCGTCAGGGTGCCGGTCTTGTCCGAGCCGATCACCGTGGTGGAGCCCAACGTCTCCACAGCCGGTAGCGACCGCACCAGGGCGTGACGCTTGGCCATCCGGGACACACCCACGCTCATCGCCACGGTCAGCACGATGGGCAACGACTCCGGCAGCGACGCGACCGCGAGGGCCACAATGGTCAAGAACATTTCGCCCGGGGCGTTACCCAGGGCCACCCCGGAGAAGAACAGCACCGCCGAGACTGCGGTGATGATCACACCGATCTTGCGCTCCAGGCCGTTGGTCAGTTCCTGCAACGGGGTCTTGCCGGGCGGCCCCTTGATCAGCTCACTGATCACGCCCAGCTCGGTGCCGGTACCGGTCGCCACCACCAGCGCTCGGGCCCGGCCCGAGCGCACCAGGGTCCCGGAGAAGGCCATGTTGATGCGGTCACCGACGGGGGCTTCCTCGGTGACCACGCCGGTCTGCTTGGTGACCGCCTCGGACTCCCCGGTCAGCATCGACTCATCGACCTGCAAACTCTTGGCGTCCAGCAGCCGGACGTCGGCCGGGACGCGGTCCCCGCTCTCCAGGTGCACCACGTCCCCGGGCACCAGGTCCGCCGCAGGCCGGGTGGCGGCTGCCCCGTCCCGCACCACCGTGCAGTTCGGCGCGGACAGGGTGGCGAGCGCTCGCACGTCGCGGGCGGACTTGCGCTCCTGCCAGAATCCCAGACCCGCGTTCAGGGCCAGGATCAGGGCGATCGCACCGGCGTCGACGTACTCCCGGAGCAGCATGGTGATGACGAAGGCCGCCAGCAGGATCCCGATCATCGGGCTGACGAACTGGCGTAGCAGAGTGACGATCCACGGGGTGGCCGAGCTGGTCTCGATCGTGTTCGGGCCGTGGACGGCGAGGCGCTGCCCGGCCTCGGCCGAGGTCAGTCCCTGGTCATCGGCCTGCAGGGCCGCGGTGACGTCCTTGATGTCCAGCGCGTGCCAGGTCCGCTCGGAGGCGGATTCGACGGTGGGTTGCGTGGACATGGTGGGGGCGGACACTGGTGGCTTCCGGGTGGGGGGTCGTTCGGGACCGTGACCGTTGTGGCAGGCAAGACCGTTGCCTACCAGTCTGGTGCCAGAAGGGCGTGGTGCCGTGGGACCAAGGACCCGCCCGGGTGGCCCCGCGGTACGGGGGCCGATCACATCACGGGGGTGCGGCCTTCGCCAGTGCGACCTCGGGGGAGGGGCCGGCTCACGAACGTCGGGTGCGCTGCCCGGCTCAGGAGCGCTCGCCGTCGTCGGGCCTGGCGTGTTGGTTGTTCGTCGCGGCGCCGTGCCCGGGTGCAGCGTGTTCAAGGTCGCCAGGTGTGTCCAGGACGATCGGGTCGGGTCTCTTGGCGGCGCGGGTGTCGCCGGAGGAGGCGCGGCGGAACCGCCGGGTGGCCCAGGGGTAGACGTCGCGGCGTATCCAGGTGGCGTCCTCGCGCAGTCGTGCGGGCAGGGCGGGCCGGGCCTGGGTGTCCAGCGGTTTCGACCAGTCGACGTCGTCGGGTTCCAACCCCAGCGCGTCCAGCGCCGCCTGAGCGGCGCGCCAGTGGCCCAGCGTGCTCAGATGCACCCGGTCCGGGGCCCACATGCGCCGGTCCTGCAGCGCTCGCAGGCCCCAGATGTCCATGACGTGGGCGCCGTGGGTGCGCGCGATGGACCAGATGTGGGCGTTGAAGATCCCGACCTTGGGGCGCATCACGGTCAGCAGCGGCCCGGCCCGGCGGGTGTCCATCCCGGTGGCCAGCAGCACGTCGATGCCCTGCTCGCGCGCGGCGCGTACCGCCCGGTCCAGGCGCGCGCCCAGGACGTCGGGGTCGCCGCCGGGGCGAAGCAGGTCGTTGCCGCCACCGATGATGGAGATCAGGTCCGGCTTGGCGGCCAGTGCCCGTGGGAACTGCTCGGTCAGGATCGGGCCCAGCAGCTTGCCCCGGATCGCGAGGTTGGCGTACTCCAGCGGCGCGCGCCCGGCCCGGGTGCGACGCTCGGTCAGGGACTGGGCAAGCAGGTCCGCCCAGCCCCGGTAGTGACCGGGTTCGCCGGGCTCATCGCACAGGCCCTCGGTCATGGAGTCACCGATCGCGACGAAGCGGCGCCAGCGTGGTGCGGACGGGGTGAAGAACACATCAGTCACAGTTGCCATTGTGCCGTGCCGTGCTGGGGTGTGCGGTGTTGCGGTGCCGGCTTGGTGGGGTGCTGCCATGCCACGGTGCCGCCATGCCACGGTGCCGGCGTGCCCGTGTCAGGGCAGCGCCCACTCCACCGGCTCGGCGCCCATCTGCACCAGCAACTCGTTGGCCCGGGAGAACGGCTTGGAACCGAAGAATCCGCGCGAGGCCGACAGCGGGCTGGGGTGCGGCGACATGATGCACGGCGTGGCCCCCAGAGCCGGCTTGAGGGACTGGGCGTCCCGGCCCCACAGGATCGCCACCAGCGGTTGGTCGCGGTCCACCAGCGCCCTGATCGCCTGGTCGGTGACCTGCTCCCAGCCCTTGCCGCGGTGGGAGGCGGGCTTGCCCGGCATCACGGTCAGGCACCGGTTCAGCAGCAGCACGCCGTGATCGGCCCAGGCGGACAGGTCGCCGGAGGTGGGCTGGGGCGCCCCGACGTCGCTGACCAGTTCGGTGAAGATGTTCACCAGGGAGCGCGGCAGCGGTCGCACATGGGGTTGGACGGAGAAGGACAGTCCCATCGGATGCCCCGGGGTGGGGTAGGGGTCCTGGCCCACGATCAGCACCCGCACGTTCGCCAGGGGCCGGGTGAAGGCGCGCAGCACGTCCTCGCCCGCCGGCAGGTAGCCGCGGCCGGCGGCGACCTCGGCGCGCAGGAAGTCTCCCATCGCGTGGATCTGCTGCTCCACCGGCGCCAGGGCCTGGGCCCAGCCCGGGTCGATGATGTGTTCCAGTGGGGTGCGCGTGCTCACCGCACCAGGGTGGCAGAAGTATCATGCCCTGCCCGAGCGTTCGAGACGTTTGGCTCCGCGCCCGGCTGCCGACGCCGTCCAACGAGTACGGGCGCCGTTGAACGAGCACGGGGAACTGATTCGGGCGCGTTCGATTAGCACAGACGCGGCCGAAGCGAGTGAATGACACGCGTGTGGTTTGCCCCTAGTATTGCCCCGAGCGGCTCCACGTGCGCAGGCACACGAGGTGGGGATCATGCCGCGGTTCAGTAGCCGCGGCGGGAGTCCACCACACGGAACCGCACCGGGAAGTTCAGGCACCAGGAGGATCGATGTCAGCAGCGCAGCAGATCAACGCTCACACCACCGAGCAGGAACTGAGCGAACGCGACGCTGCAATCCTGGCCTTCGAGAACCAGTGGTGGAAGTACGCCGGGGCCAAGGAGACCGCCATCCGGGAACACTTCGACATGAGCGCCACCCGCTACTACCAGGTGCTCAACGCCCTCATCGACACCCCGGCCGCCCTGGCCGCTGAGCCGATGCTGGTCAAGCGGTTACGCCGGATGCGCAGTTCCCGCCAGCGGGAGCGTTCGGCCCGTCGGCTGGGCGACCGCGCGTGATCGCGCACGATCGCCGTCGAAGGAGATAACCTTTCGGGTGTGAGCCGCCAGGACTATCCCTACGACGAGGACGAATTCGACGTCCTCGGTGCCGACCGCACGCCTCAGGGCGTGCACCGGGCACCCGTTCCGCGCTGGCGGCAGTTGCTGCCCTTCGCGATCGTGATCGTGGTCGCCCCGCTGCTGGCCTGGGCCGGCGTGAGCATCCTGTCCGGGAACTTCGGTAGCGAGCCCGACCCCACGCCGGCCGTGACCGCCACCGAGGACCAGACCGAGGAGGAGACCGAGGACGGGACCGACGACGGCGAGAACGGCACCGACCCGGAGGCCACCGAGGAGGACGAGCCGGAGAACGGCGACGGCGAGAACGGGACCGATGAGGGCAATGGCGAACCCGAGGATGAGGCCACCGAGGAGGACCCGACCGACGATCCGGTCGATCTGGACCGGGACGTGCGGATCCTGATCCTCAACGGAGCCGGTGTCGCCGGAATCGCCGGCAGCACCGCCGAGACCCTCAACAACGAGGGCTGGACCAACACCTCCACCGCCGACTACGGCCAGGCCCTGCCCACCGACACCACCCTGTACTACCACGACGCCCAAGTGGCCGAGGAAGCCGAAGCGGTCGCCGCCGACCTTGGCATCGAGGCCACGGTGGAGAGCGCCAGCGCCGCTTCCTCCGGCATCGTGATCGTGCTCCGTCCGGACTTCGTCGGCTGAGCAGTCAGGCCTGCGCGGGACCCCTGCGTTCCTGGGTCCTGCGCCCCGAGCACCTCAGTTGTCCCGCACCTGCTCCGCGGGGGTCAGCACGCCGTCGTCCTCCAACTGCGCCACGGTGAGCACCACCACCGCCGCACTCCACGCCAGCGGCGCCACCGCGGCCGGGGTGCCGTCGGGGGAGACCTTCTCCGGGATCGCACCCAGCGGGGTGCGGTGGGCATCGACCCAGTCCAACCAGTCCAGGGCCATCTGAGGCTCGCCGTTGTGCGCCGCGACCAACGCATACAGCGTGGTCTGCGGGGTCCAGGACAACGACTGCTCCCGCCAACTCGCGCCCGGTGCCAACCCGCCGGCGGGCCTGCGCATCGGCGCGATCGAGTCGTGCCACGCCCCGAGGGCCTCGCTCAGGGGTTCCGGTTGGAAGGGCGGCAGCGCGAAGGCGGTGGCAGCGTCGCGGTCGGTGCCACCGGGGTAGCGGGGATAGGTGGGCCCGAAGGTGCTCTCGACAGCCGTGCGCAACCGGTCGGCGGCGGCGCCGGTGCGCAGCGCCAGGTCCATGTCGCCGGCACCGGACCAGATCCGGGTAGCCGCGTGCAGGCCGGCCAGGACCGGGGCGGCTGTGCCCAGCGTCAGGTCCTGCTCCGGGTGCTCCCAGTAGTCCGCGCTCGGCGGCGGCAGCGAGTCCGGAGTCTCGGCCTGGTGCAGTAACTGAGCGGTGGAGCGGGCCAGTAGTGGCGTGAGGTCGTGGTGGATCCGCTCACGGAGCGGGTCGTCCGGGGCCAGCGTGGCCAGGACGTGGTCGGTGGCCCACAGCACCCAACCGGTTCCATCGGTCTGGATGCCCCGGCCATCCGGCGGTCCGGAGGCGTCGGGGAGATAGCGGGCCTCGAAGGTGCCCTCGGGGTGTTGCACGCGCTGCAGGAAGGCCAGCACCTCCACCGCGTCCCGGGCGTGCCCGGCGCTGGCCAGCGCGGCGGCGATGAAGGAGGCATCCCGCGGCCACACGTACCGCCAGTTCGGGTTGTACCCGGCAAGGGCGGCGCCGTCGTCGAGGGTCAGGGCACGGATGTCCAGCAGTGCGCCGGTGACCATCTCCTCGTAGGCGCTTCCGGTGCCGGGAACCGATCCGGCGGCGAGCCAGTCGCGGTCCGCCTGGGCTCGTTCGTGCGCGTCCCGGTGCTGTCCCGCGGAGGTATCCGGAGTGGGGGCGAGGACCCGGCTGCCGCGCAGGTAGGAGACCTCGGCGCCGGGCAGGATCACGGCCCGTTCACCGTCGGGGCGCACCTGCACGCCCCAGGCGTAGGGATCCACCTCATCGATGCGTCGTGGGTCCCACAGGTCGGTCCGCGCGAGCGCCATCCCGGTCAGCAGAGCGGCCAGGACCACTGCGGTGAGGACGATGAGTGGGCGACGGTGCATGGTCGCCCGATCCTACGAGAAGCGCTCGAGCGGGTGGGCTGCGGAGGGGGTGCGGCCCCACAGGGCGCACGTGCGGCGGGTGGGGGCGAGGTGGGATGCTGCGATGGTCGGAGAGTCGGTCGGGGCGGTGGTCCAGACGGCTGTCCAAGAAGTGGCACCAGCGAAGGCCGAAGCGGTAGGAGGGCGATGGGCGAGCGAGCGGTAACCGACGTCGTCGTGGTCGGTTCCGGGCCGAACGGCCTGGCCGCCGCGGTCACGATGGCCCGCGCCGGACTGGATGTGCACCTGTACGAAGCCGAGCCCACCCTCGGCGGGGGCGCGCGTACCGAGAGCCTTGGCCTGGCCGGCAACCTGCAGCACGACATCTGCTCCGCGGTGCACCCCCTGGCCCTGGCCAGCCCGTTCTTCGCCGAGTTCGACCTGCCGGCTCGTGGGGTGCGGTTCACCGTCCCCGAGATTGCCTACGCCCAGCCCCTCGACGACCAACCCGCCGCCCTCGCCTACACCGACCTGGAGCGCACCGCAGCAGCCCTGGGGGCCGACGGCGGCGCCTGGCGGTCGCTGTTCGGCCCCTTGATACAGCACGAGCCCGCGGTCCTCGGTATCGGACTGGCCGACATGCGCGCCATCCCCGCCGCGCTGCGCAACCCCAGCGGGCTCCTCGGCGCGCTGCACTACGGCCTGCGCGTTCTGGAACAGGGCGGCCCGCTATGGAACACCCGATTCCGGGCAGACGCCGCCCCGGCCCTGTTCACCGGGGTGGCCGCCCACGGCATCGCCCGGATGCCCGGGCTCGCGCCCGCCGGCCTCGGAGTGCTGCTCGGCCTGCTGGCACACACCTCCGGGTGGGCGCTCCCGGTGGGCGGGTCCCAAGCGATCGCCGATGCGATGGTGTCGGACCTGCGTGCCCACGGCGTCACGATCCACACCGGCACGCCCATTCATGACTACCAGCAACTGCCCCGGGCCCGGACCTACCTCTTCGATACCGCACCCGGCGCGATCGCGCGGATCTGGGGGGACCGGCTGCCACCCCGCACCGCCACCCGGTTGCGCCGGTACCGGCACGGCAATGCCGCCGCCAAGGTCGACTTCGTGCTCTCCGAACCGGTGCCCTGGCGCGACGCCCCGGTGGGGCGGGCCGGGACCGTGCACGTGGGCGGGTCCCGGGCGGACATGGTGCGCGCCGAGGCCCAGGTGGCCGCCGGCGCACACGCTGAGCAGCCGATGGTGCTGCTCAGCGACCCCGCCGTCGCTGACCCCGCGCGCTGCCGGGACGGACTGCGTCCGCTGTGGACCTACGCGCACGTGCCCGCCGGATCGACGGCGGACGTCACCGAAGCGGTCACGGCGCAGATCGAACGATTCGCTCCGGGCTTCCGGGATGTGGTCGTCGATGCCCGGTGCACCCCGGCGGCGCAGATGAGCCGGACGAACGCCAACTACGTCGGCGGGGACATCAGCAACGGTGCCCTAGAACTGCGCCGCATCCTCGGCGGCCCTCTGACCAGCCTCAACCCCTACCGCGCGGGCATCCCCGGGGTGTACCTGTGCTCAGCCGCCACCCCACCGGCCCCCGGCGTTCACGGGATGTGCGGCCACCATGCGGCCAGGTGGGCGCTGCGGGAACGCTTCGGCATCCTGCAGATGCCCGGTCTGGGGCCGCGGTGAGAGACCCGGCCCAGCAACCAGTGGGTGCCTTTCGCCCCTGTCGATTTCGTCCAAGACGGTGGGAAACGCTGTTCCGGGGCTGAGCCGATCGCCACGGCCGTCACTGCTGCGAAAGGTGAGATACCGCACCGAAGGCCTGCGTCGTCGTGGATCCTGCTTGCACTCTCACCCCGAGAGTGCCAATAATGGCGTTAGCACTCTCGACCTGAGAGTGACAACTGTGGCCGGTAAGACGAGGTGCCGCGGGATGCGTGACGTGAACGCATGCCGGGCATCGTCCGTCGCGGGCGTCGAACCGGCTTTCGTCCGCCAGCAGGAGGATTAAACCCGAATGGCAAAGATGATTGCTTTCGACGAGGAGGCTCGTCGCGGTATGGAGCGTGGACTGAACGTCCTCGCCGATACCGTGAAGGTCACCCTCGGCCCCAGGGGCCGCAACGTCGTTCTGGAGAAGAAGTGGGGCGCCCCCACGATCACCAACGACGGCGTGTCCATCGCCAAGGAGATCGAGCTCGACGAGCCGTACGAGAAGATCGGCGCTGAACTCGTCAAGGAGGTCGCCAAGAAGACCGATGACGTGGCCGGCGACGGCACCACCACCGCCACCGTGCTGGCCCAGGCGCTCGTGCGCGAGGGCCTGCGCAACGTGGCCGCCGGTGCCAACCCGATCGCGCTGAAGCGCGGCATCGAGAAGGCCGTGGAGGCCGTGACCGAGTCGCTGCTCAGCAACGCCACCGAGATCGAGACCAAGGAGCAGATCGCCGCCACCGCGGGGATCTCCGCCGGTGACCCGGCCATCGGTGAACTGATCGCCGAGGCCATGGACAAGGTCGGCAACGAGGGTGTCATCACCGTCGAGGAGTCCCAGGCCCTGGGTCTGGAGCTCGAGTTGACCGAAGGTATGCGCTTCGACAAGGGCTTCCTGTCCGCATACTTCGTGACCGACCAGGAGCGTCAGGAGGCCGTCCTCGAGGACGCCTACGTGCTGCTGGTGGAGTCCAAGATCACCAACGTCAAGGACCTGCTGCCGCTGCTGGAGAAGGTCATCCAGTCCGGCAAGCCGCTGATCATCATCTCCGAGGACGTCGAGGGCGAAGCCCTGGCGACCTTGGTGGTGAACAAGATCCGTGGCACCTTCAAGTCCGTGGCCGTCAAGGCCCCCGGCTTCGGTGACCGCCGCAAGGCGATGCTGAACGACATGGCTATCCTCACCGGTGGTCAGGTCATCTCCGAGACCGTGGGTCTGTCCCTGGAGAACGCCACCCTGGACATGCTGGGCCAGGCCCGCAAGGTGGTTGTCACCAAGGACGAGACCACGATCGTCGAGGGTGCCGGCGAGGCCGACGCGATCGAGGGCCGGGTCAACCAGATCCGCGCCGAGATCGAGAACTCCGACTCCGACTACGACCGCGAGAAGCTCCAGGAGCGCCTGGCCAAGCTCGCCGGTGGTGTGGCCGTCATCCGTGCGGGTGCCGCCACGGAGGTGGAGCTCAAGGAGCGCAAGCACCGCATCGAGGACGCCGTGCGTAACGCCAAGGCTGCTGTGGAAGAGGGCATCGTCGCCGGTGGTGGCGTGGCCCTGATTCAGGCCGCCGCCCGGGCGTTCGAGGGCCTGACCCTCGAAGCGGACGAGGCGACCGGGGCGAACATCGTCAAGGTGGCCGTCGACGCGCCGCTGAAGCAGATCGCCGTGAACGCCGGCCTCGAGGGCGGCGTCGTGGTGGAGCGGGTGCGTGGGTTGGAGAACAACCACGGCCTGAACGCCGCCACCGGTGAGTACGAGGACCTGCTCGCTGCAGGCATCGCCGACCCGGTCAAGGTGACCCGCTCTGCACTGCAGAACGCCTCCTCGATCGCCGGTCTGTTCCTCACCACCGAGGCCATCGTGGCCGACAAGCCGGAGCCGCCTTCGGCCCCGGCCGGTGGTGGCGAGCCGGACATGGGCGGCATGGGCTTCTGATCTGGCCGATCAGATGCTCGGCTGACCAGCCGAAACACACACGGCCCCCGATCCCTCGTGGATCGGGGGCCGTTGTGGTTTCTGACGGGAGCGTTCCTGCGCCAGGATCCACGCGACAGTGAGCGGACTCGCGCACAGGGGGTCGCGCACAGGGGGTGCTGTGCTCAGGGCGTGGATGTGAGGGTGGCCAGTTCGGCGCGCAGGTTCGCCCGGGCCGCCTCCTGCCACAACTCCCGGCCCCGGTCGGTGCGGTAGAGGGGCTCCAACTCCAGCAGATGGCGGACGACGGCGGTGCGCCCGTTGATGAAGTCGGCGTGCGGCACGTGGGAGTACTCCGCGCGCACGTCGCGGGTGTAGCGGCGGTAGCCGGGCTCATCACGCGCCAGGACGGCGAGGTCGGCATCGCACAGCAGCGCGCCGTTGTCATCGCCGGGCTCGGGGGAGTGGGCGCGGGTGAGCAGCACCAAGCGGGCGACTTCCTCGATGCGGTCGCTCGGGAGGGCCTCGGGACCCAGCGCCTCGGGCCCGAGTTCGGCGCGGGCCAGGTCGGCGCTGGCCTGCTCATCCTCGCCGGGGACACCGTCGTAGACCGCGTCGTGGAACCAGGCGGCCAGCACCACCGGCAGCGGGGCCGGATCCGGGTCGCACAGCAGGGCCAGGGCCGCGAGCACATCACGCAGATGGCGCAGGTCGTGATAGCGCCGGTGCGGCTGCGCCCAGCGTTCGATCAGGTCCGCGCCCCGGGCAACTGCCGCCGGTGCTGGACCTGACGCGCCACGGTGAGGTACGTCGTCGTCGGGCCTGTCCTGCCAGCGTTCGACCGTGCTGCCCCAGGACGCGCTCAGTACGCGACGCAGCGTCTCGGGGCGGTCGCGCGCCGGGATCCGCAGGCCGGAGGTCCGTAGCCGGCGGATCAACTCGCGCCCGCTGACCACGATCGCGCCCCGGGCCACCAGGTCGTCATATCGGTGGGCGGGCACGTCGTAGTGGTCCATGTCGAAGGCCTGCTCGGGAAGGCCGGCACGGGTGGCGAAGTCGTGCAGTTCCTCCAGGGACTGATCGGAGACCAGGTGAGCGAACACCGTGCCGTGGGCCGGCCAGGTGGGCGGATCGATGAGGATGGCCACCCCGTCAGCCTAAGTCCGCGCCGGGAGGAGGAGGGAGTGCAGAGGAGAAGTGGCGGAGGACGGGGCGTGGCGGCAGGGCAGGGGACGCGTGGCGGAGGTGCCAGGGGTGCGTGGGGGCTGGCTCGTGCTGCCTCGTTGCGGAGGCCGTGGTTTGCCACGGTCATGATCCGGGTTGTGCCATTTTCCTGAGCCGTCATTGCTTCTGGACAATAGTGTGTGAGACACAGTATAGTGTGGGCATGAAGGCCGAGTTCGAGACCTATCTGCAGGAGCTGCGTCGCGGCACCATCGTGCTCGCGTGCTTGCACATGCTTCGCGACGCCGGCTACGGATACGGCCTGCTCGCGGACCTGGAAGATCGCGGTTTCGCCACCGACGCCAACACGCTCTACCCGCTGCTTCGGCGGCTGGAGAAGCAGGGGTACCTGACCAGTGAGTGGGACACCGCAGGCGCCCGACCACGCAAGTTCTACCGAACCTCCGCCGACGGTGCACGCCTGGCCGAGGCGCTCGGCCGGGAGTGGCGCACGATCACCGGCGCCATCGACTCTCTGGCTGAGAGCCAGCGAACCGAAGCCCCACGGGTCGAGGACCGGTCCACCCACACCACGCCCTTAGAAGAGGAACGCTGACATGACCACGCTGACCGAGCGGTACATTTCCGCCACCGTCAAGAGCCTCCCGGACGATGCCCAGGAGGACGTCCGGGCCGAACTCGAGGCCTCCATCGCCGATGCGTTTGAGGCACGCATCGAACAGGGTGAGGACCCCGACAATGCCGAGCGGGCTGTCCTCACTGAACTCGGGGACCCCACGGTCCTCGCCGCCGGTTACACCGACCGCCGGCTGCACCTGATTGGTCCGCAGTACTACCTCACGTGGTGGCGGCTGCTGAAGCTGCTGCTCATGATCGTCCCCGCCACCGCGATGGTCGCCGTCGCCCTGGGGCAGGGACTTGCCGATGCTCCGGTCGCGACCATCATCGGACGGACGGTCCTGGTGGGGATCACGGTCACTGTGCACCTGTTCTTCTGGGTGACGGTGGTGTTCGTCATCCTGGAGCGGACCGGTACCGATACCGGCGTGAACTGGGATCTCGACCAACTCCCGGAGCCGCAGTCGACCGCGACCAGCCGAGTCGATCTCGTTGTGGGCCTGGCACTGCTCGGCCTCGCGGCCGGAGCGATCCTGTGGGATCAGTACTTGGGATTCCTTCGCATCGGCGGTGAGGCGCTGCCGGTGCTGCACGCGAACCTGTGGCCCTGGGCAATCGTATTGATCGTGCTGCAGGGCGTTCACGGTGTGGTCCTATATCTGCGCGGACGATGGACCACGGGGCTCGCCGCGGTCAACGCCGGGCTGGCGGTGCTCTTCGCGGGCCTCGTGCTCACGTTCCTCGTGCGGGGGCAGTTGGTGACGACCGAGTTCCTGGAAGCGGTCTTCCTCGACAACGGTGTGGGCCCGGACGTCTTGCGCATCCTCGCCATCCTGCTCGGCTTCGGGACGGCAGGAGTTGCGGTGTGGGCCGTGATCGATGGCTGGCTCAAGGCACAGCGTGACTCGCGCCGGACGGGCCACGCGGCCTGACCCGCGCGGCCGACGTCGGGGTCCGGTGCGGGCCGCCCGCCTGGCGGCATGCCATGGGCCCGGCGGTGGTGGCCGGGTGTGGGGCGGGACGTTCAGGTATGCCAGGTGACGCCGGTGGGTGTGACGGTGGCGGTCAGGTCATGGCTGTGCACGTGGGTGTGGTGCCGTTGGCACAGGAGAGCGCCGTTGGCCAGGTCGGTGGGTCCGCCGTTGGCCCAGAACTGGACGTGATGGGCTTGGCACCACTGCGCAGGGATCGTGCAACCCGGGAACGAACATCCCTTGTCGCGATGCCACAGCGCTCGCTGTTGGGCGCGGGTGAACAGGCGCTCGTCATGGCCCTGATCGAGGATCTCGCCCTTGGAACCCAGCACCGCGGGGATGATCGAAGCGTCGCAGGCCATACGTCGGACCGTCTCGGGGGAGAGCACCTGACCGGTCATCGTGATACCGGCGCCGTTGGTCTCAGACCGCAGGTCACTGAGTGGGATGGTGACGAACACCTGAGCCTTAGTGGTCTGTGAGATGCCCTCGGGGGCGGATACCCCGCGTTGGATGATTGTCACCAGGGCATCGGCCCGGCGTCGGGGTGCGCTGCGCGGATCGGGTGTGCCGTCCTCGGCCGGTTGCGGCTTGGAGAGGGCTGACAAGGTGGCGTCGATGATGGCCGCACCCTCCGGGTCGAGGAAGACCCGGTACTCGGTCATCCCTCCGGCCGCGGGCAGGGTGTAGAGGGCCCGCCGGATGCGTTGCCCGTGCTCCTCGGCTTCCAGGTCCTTGGGTGGTTTGATGGTTCGCCGCGCCCGGCGCAGGAGGAGCGACAACTGCCGGTCGGTCCAACCGCATCGGCGCACAGGTGGCTTATCAGTTACTTCGGTGGCATCCCCGTCGTCGTTCTCGTCGTCCGTCGGCTCGGGATTTTCGACCTGATCGGCCGCGCCTTCATTGACGGTCTTCATGGTGGTGGCGAGCGCCTCGGCGTCGGAGATCGTCTCCACCTCGTCGTGGAACTGGATGATCGCTGAGGCCTTCGAGGTGCTGATCAGCCCGGCATCAAACCCGGCAAGGGTGTTCTGCACACCGGGTGAGGGGTTGTTGATCGTTTCGGCAATGCGTGCGGTGTGGATCGCTTGCCCCCGTGGTGGCGCCGGGGCGTACTGACTCGCCACCTTGACCAGGTAGTCCACGGCGGTCATTCCCTGGCCTGCCGGCAACCCGCGAGAGATCGCTTCGGCCGCGGCGTGTGCCTCCAGCCGTGCCACCTCGTGGCGGAGCCGACCCGCCTGTGCCAGCGTCTCGCCCAGGTCCGACCCGCCCACACGCCACCACCCGCCGGCAGCCAGTTCCTCGACCACCGAAGCGACCTGAGCCAACGCGGCCGGCGCCTCGATCATCGGTGGGACCTGGGTGATGGACATGACTCGAACCTACAGCCTGCCTCCGACAAACGTTCGAGTGTTTTTGAGAATGTGGATAGCGTTTCATGTGCGGTGCTCCCTGTGGATGCCGGTATTTGAGTACCGGCGCGTTCACACCGGGCTCTCGCGTCCATACCGGGCTCTCGCGTCCATACCGGGCTCTCGCGTCCATACCGGGCTCTCGCGTCCACACCCGCATCCGTCATCCACAGCCGCCGCCTCGGGGCCGGCAAGAACGGCCGGTACAGGCCTACCGTGCCGGACACCGCCGGGTGATCATCCCGGACCCACCCAGCAGGAGGCGCAGTCATGTCCCGATTCGAAGTTGATACCGAGGAGGTCGCCCGCGCGGCCTCGGCCGCGGGTCGCTCCGCCACCGCGATCAACACCGAGGTCGCCAACATGTTCCGGATCCTCACCGCGCTGCAATCGGCCTGGCGGGGTAGTGCCTCCGCGGCATTCGCCTCCCTCGCCCAGGAGTGGCGTGGCACCCAGCAACAGGTGGAAGCCAACCTTCAGCGGATCAGTGAGGCGCTGGCCTCGAGTGCTCAGCATTACAGCGACGTCGAGAGTTCCACGACTCACCTGTTCCGCAGGTGAGGGCGGGCAGTCGCGGAGTCGTGGTGCCGCCTTGGTCGCCCGTCTTCGGGTCCGCCGCTGCGCTTCTGCCATACCAGCAGCCCCGACTTTCCCACCCGCCGGTTTGGTCCCTCCGCCCGAACCTGGCAGGTTTGAGGCATGGAGACCGAGGAGATCCTTGACCTGCTGCGCCAAGCCGCGGATGAGGTGATCATCCCCCGCTTCCGCGCGCTCAGCGAGGATCAGGTGCAGGAGAAGAGCCCCGGCGACCTGGTGACCGTGGCCGACCGCGAAGCCGAGATCTTCCTCACCAAGAGACTGCAGGACGCCTACCCCGACGCCGCGGTGCTGGGGGAGGAAGCAACCTCGATCGATCCCCGGGTTCTGGAGCGCGCCAGCCAGGCGCCGCACGTCTTCACGATCGACCCGGTTGACGGCACCCGCAATTTCGTGGAGGGCTCACCCGATTACGCCGTCATGGTCGGCGAGGTGCGGAACGGGCAGACCGTGCGCTCCTGGATCTACCAGCCCCAGCACCAGCGTGCCTACGTTGCCGAGGCCGGCGCCGGCGCCTGGTGCAACGGGAAGCGGATCAAGCCGCTGAACCCGCCTGCAGATCCAGCGAGACTGGTTGGGGCCACCTCCAACCGCAAGCTCCTGAAGCAACCGCCGCAGGGTTTGGCGCCGCTGGAGGAGGCGTGGTGGTCGTGCGGGATCGACTATCCGCGCCTGGCCGGTGGCGAGGTGGACTTCCTGGTGTACAAGAACGACTGGCCCTGGGATCACGTGCCCGGCGCGTTGTTGGTGGCCGAGGTCGGAGGAGCCACAGGCCGGCTGGATGGCAGTGCCTACGATCTGGTCACGAGGAGACCGTGGGTGTTGACCACCGCGAGCCGGCAGGTGATGGGACCGGTCGGAGCGGCGCTGGCTGCCGTAGTGGGATGAACGACGACGGCGCCCGGCCGGGCAGCGAGGACGCGCCGTGGCGGGCATCGAACAGGCAGGGCACCCAGCGCACCCAGCGCACCCGGCGCGCCCAGCGCACCCAGCCCACCCGTCGCGCCTGGATCCACCCAGCCCCTGGCATCGCCGTGACCCACAGCCGCCTGGACCACACCGCCAGCGTGATCCTGACCCGCGAAGAATCATCCGGTGCCGTCTCCGCCCTGGTGGTCGACCCGTGCTGGACGCCGGAGGAACTGGACGCGCTCGCCGCGGACGTGCGCACCTGGGGCCTGGATGTGGTCGCCGGGTTCGCCACCCACGCCCACTACGACCATGTGCTGTGGCACCCGGAACTGGGTGATGTGCCGCGCTGGGCCTCGCCCGGGACTGCCCGGCTGGCGCGTACCCACGCCGAGGACAACCGCACCGGGCTGCGCGCCTCCGCGGCTGGTTGGACCACCGAGTTGCTCGACCTGGCCGGGGCCGTGCGTGCGTTCCCGACTGTGGATCACCTGCGGGACTGGGCCGAGGTCATCGTGCACGATGCGCACAGCACCGGCCACGCCGCGCTCTGGCTCTCCGAACCGCAGGTACTGATCGCTGGCGACATGCTCAGTGACATCGAGATCCCGATCTTCGCGGAAACCGGTGCCCGGGCCTATCTCGACGGTCTGCAGATGCTGCGCCCTTACGCCGATGCCGCGCAGGTGCTGATCCCCGGCCACGGCACGATCACCGATCAGGGCGCACGCCGGTGGGCCGCTGATCAGCGTTACGTCGAGGACCTGCTCGCCGGCCGCGAGAGCGCCGACCCCCGCCTCCACAGCGAGTCCAACCGCGGCCCCCACGCCCACAATCTCGCCGCGTTGGGCTGACCGCTACCGGGGCGGCATCCGCAGTGCGCCGTCGAGCCGGATCACCTCACCGTTGAGCATCGGGTTGGCCACGATGTGCGCGACCAGGTCGGCGTACTCGTGCGGGTGCCCCAGCCGCGAAGGGTGCGGCACCAGTGCCTCGAGGCTCTCGCGCACCTCATCGGCCATTCCGGCCATCATCGCGGTGTCGAACACCCCGGGCGCGATGGTCATGACGCGCACGCCGTGGCCGGCCAGGTCCCGCGCGGCCGGCAGCGTCATCCCGGCGACCCCCGCCTTGGAGGCGGCGTAGGCGAGTTGGCCGATCTGGCCGTCCTGGGCCGCGACCGAGGCGGTCATGACGATCACGCCGCGCTCGCCGTCGTCGCCGACCGGGTTCAGGCCGGACATCACCGGCGCCGCAGCGGCGATCGCGTTCATCGTGCCGAGCAGATTGATCTGCACCACCCGGTGGGCGGTCCCCAGGTCCAGCGGCCCGCGCTTGCCGAGGATCCGCCCGGGCGTGGCCACCCCGGCGCAGCAGACCAGCACGCGCAGATCGCCCAGGTCCCCGGCCGCCTGTACGGCAGCGTGGACCTGCTCCACGTCCAATACATCGGTGGGCTGGGCCCGCGCCCGCCCGCCGGCGGCGGTCAGTTCCTCAGCCAGGTCGGCGGCGGGGGAGTCGGGCAGGTCGGCCAGCAGGACCGCGACGCCCCGCTCAACAAGCCGGCGCGCCGTCGCCGCCCCCAGACCCGAACCGCCCCCGGTAATCAGTGCGCTGGTGCCCTCTGAGAGATCCATGGCGCCAGGCTATCGGTGCGTCACGGCCGCACCCATGCGGATGAGCCGGCCTCTCAGCGGCCATTGCGCGACGCGGCCCGGCGCGAGGTGCGCGGCCCGGCGCGAGGTGCGCGGCCCGGCGCGGCGCGGCGTGGCCCGGCGCGGGGCGCGTGGGGCGCACGGCGTGCGTGGAATGCGCGGGGCGCTTGGGGGCACGGAGTGCGTGAGATGCGCGGTGCGCGCGGAGAGGCAGCGGAGCGCGGTGACTCAGAGGTAGCGCGTGGGGTCGAAGGACTCCAACGGGATCACCCGCACCCGCGGCAGCGGCTCGGTGAAGGCCTTGATGTGGTCCTCCAGGTCGTACACCGTCACCCCGGAGATCTCGGCGAGCCGGGCGCTGATGAACTCCCGGAACCCCAGCACCGCCAGGCGCCGCCCGTCAGTAGCGAGCCGCTGCACCTGAGGCACGAAGTCGCCGTCGTGGCTGGCCAGCATCACATCGCCGATGCGCGGGCCCAGGGCCTCCAGGGTGCGCTGGATGCCGATGTCCACCACCGACTCGTCCGGGCTGCCGGACAGCGGGATCGGCTGGTAACCCATGGCCAGCAACGCCTGGATGAACGACATCGGCAACTGCCCCGACGTCGCGTTGAGGAAGAACAGCGCCGTCACCGGCTGGCTCCAGGTGCGCTGGGCGAACTCGGTGATCCGGTCCCACCTGGGCCGCTGATCGGGGTTGGGGCGGTGGCCCAGCACGCTCATCCCGAGCGTGGCGTCGATATTCTCCCCGTCCACCAGCAGGTAGGTGCGGCGGGTGTTGTCGGTTTCAGTCTGGACCATGGCTGCACCCTACTCGCGGCCGACGACGGCTGGGGTCGCCGGGCGATCCGCCGCGCCCGGGCAGCAAAGGAGCCGCCCTGGACATGGTCCGGAGCGGCTCCTGGCAGCCCGGCTACGGTCCGGTTCCCCGCTGCGTCACCGGCGCTCGCCGTCGTCCCGGCACCCCCCGCGACTGGTCGGTCCCTCAGTGCTGTTGACCCGGGGCCTGACTCTCGTCCTGCTGGGTGGCGTTCGGGTCGGCGGCGTGCTTGCCGGAGTCGATCCGGCCCGGGTCCGCGCCGGCGCCGGCGTTCAGGGAACCGGAGCGCAGTGCCTCGAACCGGGCCTCGACCTCCAGTGCCTCGGTGGAGGTCTCCAACTCAGCGAACTGGGCATCCAGGCTGGAGGACTGCAGTTCCTGCTGGCCCATCACCTCTGCCTCCTGGCGGCGGACCTGCTCCTCGAACCTGCCCAGTTCGCTGGACGGGTCCATCACGTTCAACGACTGCACCGCGCTATGCACCTGCTGCTGAGCATCCGCCGACTTCTGCCGCGCCACCAGGTTGTCCCGGCGGGTACGCAGGTCGACCAGTTTCTCCTTCATGATCGCCAGGCCACTCTTGAGCCGCTCGACCACGTCGTTCTGGGAGGCCAGCAACGGCTCGGCGGACTTGACCTCGTTCTCGAAGCCGATCTGCTTCTGCAGGGCCAGCCGGGCCAGGTTGTCGAACCGCTCGGCGGCGGCCTCGTCACCGTTGCTGCGGGCCTGGTTCGCCCGGTTCGCCGCGGCCTGGGCCTTGTCCCCCCACTCGCGCACCGCGGCGACGTCGGAGTTGTAGTCCTGTTCGGCGAAGCGCAGGTTGCCGATGGTCTGGGCGATGGCCTGCTCGGCCTCGGCGATGTTGTTGGTGTAGTCGCGGATCAACTGATCCAGCATCTTCTCCGGGTCCTCGGCGCGGTCCAGGATGGAGTTGATGTTGGCTCGGGTCAGTTGGGCGATCCGCCCCAGAATGCTCTGCTTCTCGGCCACGGGTGGTCCTTTCCTAGCGGGTCTGAACTGCGGGTCTGAAACTGCGGGTCTGAACTCTCGGTGCGGTCTTGGCTGCGCTGCCGGGCTGGCTGTCCGTCCGGTCCGGCTGAACTGTCAGTGTGCTCTGGTCGGGCTCGGTCTGCGCGGGATTCCAGTGCGGACTCTAGAACCGGCCACCACCTCCCATGCGTCCGCCGCCGAAGCCCCCACCCCCCATGGAGCGGCCCCCGAAGCCTCCTCCGAACGTACTGCGTCCGCCGGCCCCGCGCGAGGAGCCACCGAATCCGCCGCCCGATCCCCAGCCGCCGCGGGAGCGCCCGCGCCCGCCGGTGAGTACCTGCCCGAGGATCCCGCCCAGGATCAGCGACCCGGCATCGATCCCACCGGAGCGCCCGTGCTGGCCCCAGGGGTTGTGGTCGCTGCTGGAGTAGTCGCGGCGCCACGTGGTCACCGCGGCCAACGCCTGCTCATTGGCACGCTCGGCCAGCTCCAGCGCCCGCGTGGCCAGGCCGAGCGCCTGCTTGGGGTCACTGTCGGCCAGGCCGCGGGCCTCGTCGAGCAGCCGTTCGGCCTCGGCGACGAGGGCGCGGGGCTGGGCGCCGATCGCCCCTCGGTTGGACTCGATGTAGATATCGGCCGAACGCAGTTTCTCCGACGCCGCCGCGATCTGTCGCCGCAACGAGGTCTGCACCCGCTGGATCACCTCGGCGCTGTTGCGGTGTCCCTCCAGCGCGGCGTCCAGGGCCGCCTCCGCGCTGGCGATCTGACGCAGCGCGGCGATCGGGTCCCCGCCGGAGCGGGCCGCCTCGGCCACCCTGATCGCCTCGGTGGCCCGGTCGCGCAGGGGCGCCACCGCGGAGTCGTTCGGAGCGAGGCGGTCGGCGTCGGCCACGTCGGCGCTGATCGAGGCGATCGCCTCGGACAGGTCCTCGTTCGCCGACTCCAGGTCCGCTCCGGCGCTGCCCACCGAGTTCAATAGGTCGGCGGCCTGCCCCAGCGCGCCCTCAGCGGTGCGGGCGAAGGCCACCGCGTTCCCGCGGTCGTCGGCCTCGACGCGGGCCCGGCCCTCGGCCACCGAGGTTCGCGCCGCCTCGATCAATTGCTCGGCCTGGTCCGGGGCCCGGGCGATGGTGGCCAGCGTGGCCGGCGGATACGTCACCTCCAGGGTGGTCAGCGCGGCCCGGGCCGCGGGGATGCGTGCCTCGATCTCCCCGGCCCGCTGGTGCAGTTCGGAGAGCACCTCGGGCACGTTCTGCTCCAGCCGGCGCAACTGCGCGAACGCCTCCGCCTGCTCCTCCAGCAGGTCCTCACCGCGCTCGCACAGACCCAGCACGCGGATCAGCAGGGCGCGCTGCTCGGGGGCGGAGACGTCGTCGTTCTCTGCCTGCCGTTGCAGGGTGAAGGCTTCCTGCAGGGTGCTGCGGGCCTGCTCCAGCACCTCCCGGAAGCGCCCGGTCGATTCCAGCCCGAACTGGGCCTGGGCGAACCGCAGCTCCTGCTCGGAGGTGCGCACGTCGTCGTCCAGGGCCACCAGGGCCGAGCCCACCCGGGTGCGCAGTTCCTCGGTGCTGACACCCTCGTAGGGGTCCGGCGGGGATGCTGGTCGGCCGGCACCCACGTGTCGGCTGCCGGCGGGGCCGGCGGAGCGGGCGGCGTTGCCGGTGGAGCGCCGGTACACCACGATCAGGGCGAGCGCCACGATCACGGCCAGACCCACCAGGAAGATCGTCAGGCCCCCGCCGCCGCCTCCGCCAGCGGCGCCATCACCCCCGGCCCCGTCACCCCCGGCGCCGCCGTCGGCGTAGGCCTGCGCCCCGGCGACCACCGCGCCGGACCAGTTCTCGGCGCCCAGTTCCGAGCGGATGCGCGTCTCGGCCCGGTCCATCGTGGCCGCGGACAGGCCCGAGGTGTCGGAGATGGAAACCCCGTAGGCCGAGTCCTGCACCGCCACCGCGAGCAGGAGGCCCCGGTCGCCCAGGTTGGACAGGTTCGCGGTCTCATCCACCCAGTCGTCGTAGTTGGTCCCGCCGAAGGTGTCCACGAACACCACGAACAGCAGATACCCCGTCTCCTCGCGCAGTTCGTCGATGGCGTCCTGGGCCTCGGCCCGCCCCGAGTCCAGCACCTGATCGCTCGTCAGGTCGGTGAGTTGCTCATCCAGGGAGAGCGGGTCCTGCGCGTGTGCCGGCGCCAGGGCCGGTCCGGCCACGGTGAACCAGGCAGCCAGCAGCACACCGGCGAGGAGGGCGCGTGCGATACGCGAGAGGCGGGCCACAGTTCCCGATCCTTCCTGTTGGCGCGCAGGGATGCAATGTGGTTGCCCCGCAACAGCGGCCCATCGGTCGCAAACCCATGTCCATCGGATCAGCCACGGCAGGTCCCTGGTACCGTCGATTGCCCGCTCCGGCACCCGCTGGGGTAAGTTGCGCGTGTGACTGAGACGACGCAACCCCGCATCCACGTGATCCAGAACGCCGAGGACGTCGGCCTGGACCTGCTTGCGCCCGGCCTGGACGGAGCGCAGCTCGAGGTGGTGCACCCCTATCGCGGTGACGCGCTGCCCGCGGTGCAGGACGTGCACGCGCTGATCGTGCTCGGTGGGGCCGCCAACGCCTACGACGACGAGGCCAAGCCCTACCTACCCCAACTTCGCGACCTGCTCTCCGCCGCCGTTGACCGGGACGTGCCCACGCTCGCGGTCTGCCTGGGCGCCCAGCTCCTCGCCGTGGCCCGCGGCGGTCAGGTGCACGTCGCGGCACCGGCAGGCGCGGAGATCGGAGTGATCGAGGTGCGTCTGCGTCCCGACGCCGAGCGCGATGTGGTGCTCGGCCCGCTGGTGGCAGCCAAGGGCGCGACCGTGCAGGTGCCGTCGCTGCACATGGACGCCATCACCGAGTTGCCCGAGGGTGCCTGCTGGCTGGCCGCCTCCCGGCAGTACCCCTTCCAGGCCTTCCGGATCGGCTCGGCCCTGGGCGTGCAGTTCCACCCGGAGGTGTCCGGGACCATGCTGGCCTCCTGGATCCGCCGGCACGGCCTGGAGGACGCCGAGCGCATCGCCGATGAGGTCCGGGCGCAATGGGATGCCTCGGCCCAGGAGATCACCGAGGTCGCCGACCTGCTCTCGCGCGCCTTCGCCGCGCAGGTGGGCGCGCAGACGGGCCCGCAGGTGGGCAAGCAGGTCGGCGCGCTCGAGCCGCTCGGGACCTAAGACCTTCGCCACGGGCCGGGACCGGCCCTAGTCTCATCCTGCGGCCACGGGCCGGCCGGGCGGTGCGAACCCCCGGCACTCGAGCAGCAGGAGGGGTAGTCATGGAGATCCCGGGCAAGACGTTCGTCGTCACCGGAGGGGCCAACGGGATCGGCCGTGCGGTGGTCCAGGCGCTGTTGGAGCGCGGGGCGAACGTGGCCGCCGTCGACCTGAGCGAGCAGGCCCTGGCCGCGGCTGCCGAGAGCGCCGGCACCGACCGGCTGTCCACCCACGCGCTGGACATCACCGATGCAAGTGCCGTCGAGGCGTTGCCCGAGCAGGTGCTCGCCCTCCACGGGACGGTCGACGGCGTGGTGAACGTGGCGGGCATCATCCAGCGGTTCGTGCCGATCGCCGACCTCGACGTCGCCGAGATGGCCAAGGTGCTGGAGGTGAACTTCTGGGGCACCGTGCGGATGACCAAGGCGTTCCTGCCGCACCTGATGGCGCGCCCACATGCCGCGGTGGTGAACGTGGGCAGCATGGGCGGGTTGGTGCCGGTGCCCGGGCAGAGCGCGTACGGGGCGTCCAAGGCCGCCGTGCAGTTGTTCACCGAGGGCCTGTACGCCGAGATGCAGGGCACGAACGTGGCCGTCACGATGGCCTATCCCGGTGCCACCAACACCGACATCGCCCAGCACTCCGACGCCGCCATCCCCGGCCGGGATGCGGAGAGTTCCAAGGCGGCGGCGAACATGACCTCACCGGCGGAGGCTGCCCGGCTGATCGTGGACGGTATCGAGAAGGGCTCCTACCGGGTGCTCATCGGGCGCGACACCAAGATGCTCGATGCGCTCTCACGGATCGCGCCCAAGCGGGCCACCGAGATGGTGGCGAGCCGGATGAAGGACCTGGTCGGCTGACTCGGCGCCCGGGGAACCCCGGAGACCGGGCCGGCCCCGGGATCATCGGACAGGCCCGGTGCCCGGGCATCACCGGGATCGACCCCGGGGATCACCGGACCGGGTGAACGGCCGCCGGTCCGGCACGAACGGACTCAGCTGAGGGTGAGGAAGAGTTTCTCCAGTTCCTCGATCGTCAGCCCGTCCTCCACCTCGGCGGCCTCCCCGGGTTCGGTGAGGCAGAACTGCATCGCGCTGGAGACGATGGCGAATCCGGCCCGGTCCAGTGCGGTGGAGACCGCGGACAGTTGGGTCACGACGTTCCGGCAGGACCCGCCGTCCTCGACGGCGTTGATCACTGCGTCGAGTTGTCCGCGGGCGCGCTTGAGGCGGTTGAGGATCCGGCGTTGGGTTTCGGGGTCTGCACTTCTCATCGGGATTCCGCTCTCTATCGACGGTACGGTTCCGGTGTGCGGGTGGGGGAGTGCACACGCTCTCCGGACAGCATACCGCGATACCCCGTAGGGTATATAGTGAAGTTGAGTGCTCAGTTCAGGGCTGAGGCCCAGAGCGGTGGGGCGCGTGTGGGTGGCGATCAGCAACCGGCGGGCGGCGCCGACGGTTCCGCGGGTCCGGGCTCGAGCGCCCGGCTCAGCACCGCGAGCGTGTCGGCTTCGACGGCGTAAAAAGCCCACCGGCCGCGCTGCTCACGACTCACCAGGCCGGCTTCGACCAGTTGCCGCATGTGGTGCGAGACCGTCGGCTGGGACAGTCCGACCGGCTCGGTGAGGTCGCACACGCACGCCTCCCTGCCCGGCTGGGCGGCGATGATCGACAGCAGCCGAACCCGGGTCGGGTCGCTCAGCGCCTTGAACATCCGCGCCAGGCGGCGGGCGGGCTCCTCCGCCAGGACGCCACCGGTCACGGGCGTGCAGCAGGCGGCCAGGTCCTCGGGGGTCGTGGGCGCAGAGATCGTCATGGAACAATTCTCCCAGACGTATTGACAGTTGTCGATCAATCGATAAGTATCGATGCGTCTGTACCTGCGACCCGGGACGGGACCATGAGTGAGAACACCGAACTGCGTGAGCAGGTCCGGCGCCGTTACGCACGCGCCGCCGGCCAGGTCGGCGCCGGCATACCGAACAGCGACCTGCTCGACGACGGCCGGACGGACTCCGGATCCTGTTGCGGCGAACCGACGCAACGACCGATCTTCGGTGCCGGTCTCTATGACACCGCCGCATCGGCGGACCTGCCCGTTCAGGCGCTCGAGGCGAGCCTGGGTTGCGGCGACCCCACCGCGGTCGCGGACCTGCGCGAGGGGGAACGAGTGCTGGATCTGGGCTCGGGGGGTGGCATCGACGTGTTGCTCTCGGCCCGGCGTGTCGGTCCCAGCGGGTTCGCCTACGGGGTGGATATGACCGAGGAGATGCTCGACCTGGCGCGGGCGAACGCCGCCGAGGCCGGAGCCGCGAACGTGGGGTTCCTGCACGGCACGATCGAGGAGGTGCCGTTGCCGGCGGGCGCCGTCGATGTGGTGATCTCCAACTGCGTCGTCAACCTCTCCACCGACAAGCAGGCCGTGATTGCCGAGATGTTCCGTGTGCTCGCCGCCGGAGGGCGGGTCGGGATCTCCGACGTCGTCGCCGAGGATCACCTCTCGCCGCAGCAGCGGGCGGAGCGCGGGTCCCACACCGGCTGCATCGCCGGGGCGCTGTCCAGGGCCGAGTACCTCGATGGTCTGGAGCAAGCGGGCTTCGTCGACGCCCAGGTGGAGTTCACCCACGAGGTAGCCCCCGGCATGCACGCCGCGATCATCAGGGCGAGCAAACCGAACCAGGGCCAGGTGCGCCAGGAGCAAGTGCGGGCCTGAGCGAGCCCTGCCCGGGTGCCACCCGCCCGGAGCAAGTGCGGGTCTGACCCAGCCCGGCGTCGCGTTACCCGCCACGGCGCTCGGCGCGTTGGTGGCGGTCCTGAACCGCCTGAGACTCCTGCTCAGAACAGCTCGCGCTCAGAACAGCCCGACGGTGTTCCCGTCCTCGTCGATGTCGATGTGCGCCGCCGCCGGGTCCGAACCCAGGCCCGGCATGGTGCGCATCTGCCCGGCGATGGCGTAGATGAACCCCGCACCCACCGAGGCGCGCACCTCCCGCACCGGCAGCGTCCACCCGGTCGGTGCCCCGCGCAGCGTGGGGTCGGAGGACAGCGACAGGTGGGTCTTGGCGATGCAGATCGGCAGGTTGGACCACCCGTACCCCTCGTAGGCCTCCAGGGCGCGCGCCGCGGCCGGGGCATACTCGACGCCGTCGGCACCGTAGACCTTGGTGGCGATCGCAGCGATCTTGTCCCGAAGCCGCATCTCCTCGGGGTACAGGAAGGAGAAGTCGCTGGGCTCCTGCGCCGCCTCGGCCACTGCCTCGGCGAGTTCGGCCGCGCCGGAGCCGCCGTGGGTGAAGTGCTCCGAGACGGCGCATCGCACGCCCAGTTCGGCCGCGATCTGCCCGATCGCCTCGTGCTCGGAGGGGTAGTCGGAGCCGAAGGCGTTGATTGCCACCACCGGGGTGGTCCCGTGCAGGCGGATGTTCTCGATCTGGCGGCGCAGGTTGTCCGCACCGGCGTAGACGTCGTCGGGACTCTCCGCGAGCATCTGCTCCGGCAGTGCCCGCCCGGCCACCACCTTGTGCCGCCCGGAGTGCAGTTTCATCGCCCGTACCGTCGTGACCACCACACCCACGTCGGGCACCAGCCCGGAGACGCGGCTCTTGATGTTGAAGAACCGTTCGGCGCCCATGTCCGCACCGAACCCCGCCTCGGTGATGAGGAAGTCCCCGGTGCGGATGCCGATCAGGTCCGCCACCACCGAGGAGTTGCCGGTGGCGATGTTGCCGAACGGGCCGGTGTGCACCAGCGCGGGGGTGCCTTCCAGGGTCTGCAACAGATTCGGTTTCAGCGCCTCCCGGAGCAGCACGGTCATCGCGCCGGCGCCGCGGAGCTGCTCGGCGGTGACCGGTTCCTTCGTCTGGCGGGTGTAGCCGATCACGATGCGGCCCAGCCGCTCGCGCAGGTCGCGCAGTGACGTGGCCATCGCCAGGGTGGCCATCACCTCCGAGGCGGCGGTGATGTCGAACCCGCTCTGGCGCAGCACGCCGTCGAGTCGCGGGCCCAGGCCGACCACGATGTTGCGTAGCGACCGGTCGTTGATGTCCATCACCCGTGGCCAGGTGATCGCATCGGGGTCGATGTCCAGTTCATTGCCGTGGAACAGGTGGTTGTCCACCATCGCGGCGAGCTGGTTGTGCGCCGCGGTGACGGCGTGCATGTCCCCGGTCAGGTGCAGGTTCAACCGCTCCATCGGCACCACCTGGCTGTACCCGCCGCCGGCACCGCCGCCCTTGATGCCCAGAGTCGGGCCCATCGAGGGCTGGCGCACCGCGATCGTGGCCCGCCGCCCGGTCAGGTTCAGCCCCTGCCCCAGGCCCACCGCCGTCGTCGTCTTGCCCTCACCCAGGGGAGTGGGTGTGATGGCGCTGACCACGACGTACTTGGCCTTGGGCCGGTCGGCCAGCGCGGTGATCGCATCCAGGTCGATCTTGGCCACGTCACGGCCGTAGGGCTCGAGCAGGTCGGGATCGAGGCCCATCCGGTCGGCGATCTCGGGGATGGGCCGTAGGGACGCGCCCTGGGCGATCTGCAGGCTGCTGGGCGGGGTGGTCAGGGTCATCCGTTCTCCCTCGAATCGATCGCGGCGGTACGCGTGAGTCCCGGGCCGGAGCCGATCGGTCCGGTGGCCGGCGCCCGGAGGTGGCGGGCCCGGCACCCCAATCCTCACCCGCACCGAGGCTGATTGCGGCGGATTCCGGCAGGCGATTGCCACAAGATACCCTGGGGGGTATACTCGACGCAGGCATCAACCACGCAGCCCCCTGAGGAGAGCCCAATGGCCACCATCGACCTGACCGCGTCCACCTTCGGATCCACCATCGCCGACAACGACATCGTGCTCGTGGACTTCTGGGCCGCCTGGTGCGGCCCGTGCCGCAGTTTCGCGCCGATCTATGACAAGGCTGCTACCCAGCACCCCGACGTGGTCTTCGGAAAGGTCGACACCGAGGCCGAGCAGGCGCTGGCCGCCGCGGCCAACATCACCTCGATCCCGACGCTGATGGCCTTTCGCGACGGGATCGGCGTGTTCTCCCAGCCCGGTGCGCTGCCGGCCAAGGCGCTGGAGCAGGTCATCACCGCCGTCAAGGACCTGGACATGGATGAGGTCCGCGCCCAGATGGCCGACCAGCAGGCGAGCGCCTGAACACCAACGCAACCACATCGCGCTACCCGACCAGAGAGGTCCTCACATGGACTACGGAATCAGCATCACCCTCCCCGACGACTTCGACGCCGCGATGCCCAAGGTGATCGAGGCGCTGGCCGAGCAGGGCTTCGGCGTTCTCACCGAGATCGACATGGCCGCCACCCTGAAGAAGAAGCTCGACGTGCAGATCGCCCCGCACGTGATCCTGGGCGCCTGCAACCCGCCGCTGGCCTACCGTGCGGTGCAGGTCGAGGAGTCCATCGGGCTGTTGCTGCCGTGCAACGTGGTGGTGCGCTCCGGCGATGGCGGCACCGTCGTCGAGGCGCTCGATCCCCAGGTGATGGTCGGCGTGACCGGCAACGAGGAACTCACCGGCGTCGCCGATGAGGCCTCCACCCGCCTGCGCGCGGCGCTGCAGTCCCTGCAGGCGCAGTAGGAGATGGGCCGACGACGACGATTCCCCCGTCGTCGTCGTCGGTCCTTCCCCCGTGCTTGCTGGGCGCGGCCGGACCGAGGTGCGCGCACCGCCTCACCCGGAGCGTGAACCACCGCCGACACTCGACGCCGGCTGCCGCAGTGGGAGCGACGGCGGACCCGAGTTTCCGCGACCCCTACAGTGGGCGGGTGGACCCCGCGGCGCGAGCGCAGAGCAGCACCGTCGCGCAGGCGCCCGGAACGGTCTCGCGCTCCCGAGTGTCTCGGTGTTCTGGCAGGACTACCTCACCTTCGGCCTGCTGCAGAGTTACCTCGCTGAGCGCCTGCCGACCTGGGGGACCATCACGATGGTGGCCGTGATGTTCTGGCTCGGTCACGCACTGTTGCTGCCCGATACGTTCGGCCCGGCCAACCCGCTGGCCGCCCTGGCGATGCTGGCGATGGGCGCGCTCTTCGCGCTGCTGCGCGCCCGCCTGGGCACCCTGCACCTGCTGCTGGCCCTGCACCTGGCGTTCTACTTCGTCTTCGCGTGAGACGACGCGGGCGAAAGCGTCGCGACCCGGCGTCCCCGGCAATCGGACGCAGGACTCACCCAGTCGACCGCACGTCGCGCACGGTGGCAAGGGTGCGCAGGTCGGGGCTGCGGCCCGGACGTTGCGGGGTGCCCACGTCTGAGGTGCCGACTCGGCGGGCCAAGTTTACGCTGTATACCCATGCGAGCGGACGGGGGAGTTTGATGAGCGAAGTCAGTGGTGACAGCCGGGATGTGGTGGACGTTCTGGTCGCTGACCACGGCCGGATACGTTATCTGTTGAGGCAGGTCGAAGGGCCCGTGCGCACCGCCAGGCGCCGAGACCTCGCTGCGGCCGTGATCGCCGAGGTGAAGCGGCACTTTGCGATCGAGGCACACGTGTACGCGGTGATCGAGAGGCAGCTGCCCGAGGGTGCGCGGGATCGACCGGATGGCGCATGGGTCGATCGGGAGGAGCGGGAGCGCAACATCGTCGTTGCGATGGATCGGATGGCGACTCTCGACGTCGCCGATCCGGAGTTCTTCGAGTGGGTCAGCCACCTGGAGCAACTCTTCCGCGATCACGCGCACGATCAGGAGGATGAGGTCTTCCCCATGTGGCGAGCCGGTGTTCCGGCTGCGGAGCTGGCCGCGCTACGCAAGAGTGTGGCCGCCCGACTCGAGCCAACCGGAGCGCGGGGACGGCGCGTCAACCAGGACCCGGCGATGCCCTCGATCCCGAGCGCACCGGAGGGGACGAGGCCGTCCAAGGTCTCGGCCTGATCCCGGCCGAACCGCCCCCGTGAGACGGTTCCGTGCGCCCCGAGTGACCTCCTGAGCGGACTTACGGCAAGGCCTCCCGTGCCAGCAGTCCCTCGGCCACCAGGTCCTCCCAGAGCGCTGCCGGGACTCGGGTCTGATAGCGCTGCAGGGCCTGCTGGAACTGCTCCGCGTTGGAGCTGCCGACGACCACCGATGCCACCTGGGGCTTCAGCAGCACGAATGCCACGGCAACCTCGGGGAGGGTGAGTCCGTGCCGTTCGCAGACATCGGCGATCCGGTTGGTCCGCGTGATCAGTTCGGCAGGTGCCGCTTCGTAGTTGTAGGGCGCGTCCGCCGCCGGGCGTGGCCGGGCGAGCAGTCCGGAGTTGTAGACGCCGGCGATCACCACGCTCGCCCCGGTTTCCTCGGCAGCCGGGAAGACGTCGGCCAGGGCGCCCTGCTCGAGCAGGGTGTAGCGGCCCGCCAGCATCACCAGGTCGGCGTCGCCTTCGCGGATGAACCGGGCGACCATCGCCGACTGGTTCATCCCTGCCCCGAAACTGCTGATCACGCCCTGGGCGCGCAGTTCCTGGAGGGCGGGCACGGCGCCGTTGATCGCCTCGTCCCAGTGGTCGTCGGGGTCGTGGATGTAGGCGATGTCGATCCGGTCCAGGCCGAGCCGCTCCAGGCTCTCCTCGATCGAGCGTCGCACCCCCGCCGCGGAGAAGTCCCACACCCGTTTGGTGGTGTTGGGCACCCCGTGGAACTGCTCGTCCGTCCCGATGCCGCCGGGGTTCGGCCGGATGAGCCGCCCGACCTTCGTCGACAGCACGTACTCATCGCGCGGGTATTGCGCCAGCGCTCTGCCGAGCCGGCGCTCGGACAGGCCCATGCCGTAATGGGGAGCCGTGTCGAAGAGCCGGACGCCGGACTCCCATGCGGCGTCGACGATCCGCTCCACCTCGCCCTCGGGCATCTCGCGGTAGAGGTTGCCGAACTGTGCCCCGCCCACTCCTAGTTCGGTCAGGGGCAGGCCGCTCCGGGTGGTGCGGCGGCCGATCTGAGGGTTGTCCGTTCGCATGGCTGTCTTCCTTGCTGGTGAATGGGTCAGTGGGCCCGGCCGGGGTGGGATGCGCGGGCAGCGGAGGTCATCGGGAGCGATCCACCACAGCGGTGGGTCCGAAGGATTCCAGGACGGTCTCGGCGTAGCGACGCAGCCGCTGCGCCGTCATCGGCTCCTCGTCGAAGGTGAGGTAGCCGGACAGTTTGCACGCCCCGTTTCGAGGGCGAGCAAGATCGCGGATGTCGGCTGCCCAGGAGTCGAAGTCCGCACGGGCCATCGTGGGTTTGGACAGGTGATCCAACATGATTCGGGTGCCCGGGCTGGCCGCAGCCCGGCGGGTCGCCGCAGGCAGAATCCGGACTTCGGTGAGCAGGTCACCGGGCGGCCGTGAGCCTTCGACGTCGATCCACCCGACCACACCGGCCAGCCCGTCCTGGCTCGGCGCGAGGGCAAGGATCTCCGATGTCTCCTCGGGCTGGGCCACGGTCTGGACGAAGATCCCGAAGTCGACCGCGTTCTCGCGTGCCGCCTCGTGCCAGTCGCCGAAGTCATAGGGCCCACCGATGAGGCCCCTGGTCGCCGCGTCCATCCACTCCTGGGGGCGGACGGCCTCATCCCAGACGTGGTGGTGGGTATCAATCCGCAACATGCTCGACCTCCGCCGGTGTCGTCTCCCGTTCATGTTCAGTGTCGTGGATGACACCAGGATTTTCAGGCCGGGCAGGCCGCGGCCCTGCTCGAGTCCCTGGTCTCGCGACTGGCCTCGGTCCCGCCCCGGATTCAGCCGCAGACCCCCGACCTCGGGTGCGGCCCCGGTCCCCGGGCCTCGGGTTCAGCTGCAGACCCCCGGCCTCGGGTGCGGCCCGGTGGGGCGAACCTCGCCTCTCCACTTTCGCGGTTGTGGTTGAGATCACCATTCAACACGTGTAGAGTCCACGCAACACGAGTTGAATGGGGTCTTAAATGCGGATCATTCTTGATACCGATATGGCGATGGGCGCCCCGGGATCAGAGATCGACGACGGTTTCGCGCTGGCGCTGCTGATGGCCGATGAGGTGTTCGACGTCGAACTGGTCACCAGCGTCAACGGGAACATCGACGTCGAGTCCGGCACGCTGCTGAGCGTCGAACTCCTGCAGCGGTTGAAGCGCCCGGACATCCCGGTGGTGCGCGGTGCCGCTGCGCCGATGATGGAGCCGGAGAAGGCTCGCGGTGCGCCGGAGAGCGTGACGGAGAACTTCGGCCACCACCGGGCCGCGCCAGGGTTCGCCGCAGCCGAGATCGCACGCCGGGTCCTGGAGTCACCGGGTGAGATCACCCTGGTCGCGATCGGACCGCTGACCAACATCGCCCTGGCGATCGCGATGGAACCCGAGGTCGCCACCGCGGCCAAGGAGATCGTGGTGATGGGCGGGGTGTTCCGCGGTCACACCCAGGCGGCGCGGATGCCGGGGGAGTTCAACTGGTGGGTCGATCCGCACGCGGCCCGAGCGGTGATGCACAGCGGCGCGGCCATCCGCCTCATCGGCCTGGATGTGACGACCCAGGTGCGTCTCACCCGGGACGACGCAGCGACCATGGCCGACAGTGGCCGGGAGTTCGGCGCGTTCGCCGGAGAGTGCACGGTCGCGTGGCTCGACCGGTTGGCGAAGGCCAACCCTGGTGAGGAAGGCGCGGGCCAGTCCTGCGCCATGCACGATCCGCTCGCCGTCGCGGCCCTGTCCCGGCCCGAACTGTTGGATTGGCAGCCGGCCCACGTGAACGTCCTGACCGCAGAGGAAGCCGGGCGCGGCGTGGCCATCGCTGACTTCCAGGAGCGCGCCGACGCCCCGGCCCCGAACGCCCAGGTGGCCGTAGGAGTGCGGGTCGAGGAGTTCATGACCTACTTCCTGGACCGCATCGCCACCTACTGACCGACCCGGCCGCACCCGACCAGGTCCACCGCGCCACGCGCACCTTTGATTCGCCTCGACACCGTTGTCACGAAAGGACACACGAAATGCGACGCATCCACACGGCTGCCGCCGTCGCGGGGGCTGCGGCCCTGATCCTCACCGCAGCATGTTCCGACTCCTCCACCGCTGCCGGCGACGGCGACGGTGACGGCTGGTCCATCCCGGAGGAGGATCCGACTGCCACGATCCAGGTCCTGGGCCACCAGGACGCCGAGCTCATGGAACCGGTCATCGAAGTCTTCCACGAGGACCACCCAGACATCACCGTGCAGTACGAGGCGGTGCCGTTCGACCAGTTGAACTCGGTGCTGGATGCGCGGATCGCCAACCAGGACGGAAACCCGGACGTGTACTGGGCGGACCAGCCGCGGGTGGCGGCGCTGGCCTCCCGGGGCTACCTGGAAGACCTGACCGAGCAGTTCGCGGACGTGACCGGAGCATTCGACAGCGCGCCGGTGGAGTCCAGTTCCTTCGACGGCAGTCTGTGGTCGTTGCCGATCGCGAACTCCACGCAGTTGCTGTACTACAACGCCGACCTGCTGGACGAGGCCGGTGTCGAAGCGCCCTCGGCTGACATCTCCGAGCGGATCACGTGGGAAGAGATCCGCGATCGAGCCCAGCAGGCCGTCGACGGCGGGGCCGAGCACGGCTTCCTCTTCGGCCAGGTGCACCGGTACTACCAGATCCAGCCGTTGCCGCAGTCCAAGGGCGGCTCCGCCGGCGCCTCGGACGACCTCGGCCTCGAGCCGGACATCACCTCCGATCCGTGGGTGGAGTCGATGGAGTTCTACCAGTCGTTGTTCACCGAGGACCTGTCCCCACTGGGCGTGAACCCGGAGCAGTCCAGCGCCGAGTTCATCACCGGCAACACCGCCTTCTTCGTGCAGGGCCCGTGGCTCCTTCCCCAACTCGACGAGGCCGAGTTCACCTGGGGCGTGGCCCCGCACCCCTACTTCGAGGGCGGGGAGCCGGTCACCCCCACCGGCTCGTGGTCCCTGGGGATGAGCCCGTTCAGCGACGACAAGGAAGCCGCCGCCGTCTTCATGCGGTGGATGTCGGCTGACAACGGTGGTGGGTACGCCGTGAACTTCGGGGCACCGGAACTTCCCTCCACACCGGAAGGCAAGGAGGACTACTTCCAACGCGATGTGTTCGACTCCGACGCCGGTCAGGACGCCGTGACGATCATCGACCACGAGACGGCCGAGACCGCGGTGCCGCGTCTGCAGACCGTCGGCTTCGTGGAGTTCGAGGAGATCCTCGGCCGGGCCTTCTCCGACATCGCCTCCGGTACGGACCCGGAGACTGCGCTGCAATCGGCTCAGGATGAGTTGACCAACGCGTGGGCACAGTACGAGTAAGGCGCGATCAGACCAATCTCATGACTGCCCTTACTCGGTCCACCACCGGCCCCACCCGCACCCCGGCACAGCGCCGGGGTGCGGGCGGGTCCGGCCAGCACAAGCGTTCACGCCGCCGGGCCAAGGAACTGGCCTGGGTCGCGGTCTTCCTGGCCCCGGCCCTCCTCACGATCATCACCCTGAGGATCGCACCCACCGTCAGCGCAGCGGTGGACAGCCTCTACCGGGGCTTCCCCGGTGGCGTGCAGCCGGCGGACTTCAGCGGCCTGACCAACTACGCCACGCTCTTCTCCAATGACATGTTCCGCGACACCGTGGTCCGCACGCTGGTGTTCAACGTCATCATCAACCCGCTGCAGGTGGCTCTGGCATTGGCCGTCGCGGTGCTGGTGACCCGGCGGATCGCGGCGCCGGCGCTATGGCGCACCCTCATCTTCATCCCCGCGACGGTCCCGGTCGTGGGGTCCTCGATCGTGTGGGGCATCGGGCTGCGGCCGAACGGACCGATCAACGCGATCATCGATGCCCTCGGTGGGAACCGCCAGCCGTTCCTCACCTCACCCGCCCAGGCGATGGCCTCGATCATGGTGGTGATCTCCTGGATCGGCATCGGCTACTGGATGTTGTTCCTCATCTCTGGTCTGCAAGCGATCCCCGAGGAGTACATGGAGGCGGCGAAACTGGACCGGGCCGGTCCGATCCGCACCTTCTTCTCCATCACGCTGCCGCTGCTGAAGCGTCCGCTGCTGTTCGTCCTGGTGGCGTGCACGGTGGCCAACTTCGTCCTGTTCGTGCCGATCCAGATGCTCACCAACGGTGGTCCGGAGAACAGCACCACGATGCTGATGTTCAACGCGTACCGGACCACGTTCACCTACTCGAGCAAGAACCTCGGTGCCGCCGAGGTGATGATCCTGACCGTGTTGATGCTGGTCTTCGTCGCGCTGCAGTTCCGGCTGTTGCGTGAGGACCGACCCGCGAGGAGCAAACGATGAGCGCAGTAGCCAGTCGCCGTCGCGGCCGCCTGGAGCGCAAGTCCGCGATCCTGACCCTGGCGGCCATGGCGGCGTCGGCCATCTTCATCCTGCCCGGCCTGTGGCTGGTGGTCGGGTCGGTGCGGCCCGGCTCGGAGATCTTCAGTTCCGTCTCACCGCTGAGCTGGCGCATCCTGGTGCCCAGTTCGGTGAGCCTGGACAACTACGTGGACCTGCTCAGCGGGCCGTTCGGCCGGGCCCTGATCGTCTCCCTGGTGGTGTGCCTGCTGACCGTGGGCATCGGCCTGGTGCTCAGCGCCACCGCCGCCTACGCCCTGGCGGTGCTGAACTTCCCCGGGCGGGGCGCGGCGTTCGCGTTCGTCGTCGTCAGTTTCATGGTGCCGTTCGAGGCGATCGCCATCCCCCTGTCGCAGTTGTTCACCGGATGGGGGTTGACCAACACCATCATGGGTCTGGTGCTGCCGGGCATCGGCAACGGGCTGGCCATCTTCAACCTGCGGCAGTACTTCCTGGGCATCCCGAACTCCTACCGTGAGGCCGCCACCCTGGATGGTGCCTCGGAGGCCCGGATCCTGACCAATGTGTACGTCCCGATCGGTGGCGTGGCCCTGGCGAACTCGGCTTTACTGATCTTCCTCGGACAGTGGACCGCCTACCTGTGGCCCTTGCTGGTGGTCTCCGAGGCGCGGCTGCAGGTGGCACCGGTCGCCCTCGCACGAACCTTCGGAGAACATTCATTCGACTACGGGCAGAACTTCGCAGGAGCGGTGGTGCTGTCCCTGATCCCGGCGGTGATGATGTTCATGTTGCAGCGCTTCTTCGGCGGCCTCTCGCTCACCACAGGTGAGAAGTGACTCAATCGACGCACTCCCGGCAGGTGGTCGTCGTCGGCTCGGCGAACGTGGATTACCTCATGCGGGTGGACCGTTCGCCGGTGCCGGGCCAGACCGTCCTCGCCGAGGAGTTCCGCAAGTCCCCCGGCGGGAAGGGGGCGAATCAGGCAGTTGCCGCGGCCCGCCTGGGCGGCCGGGTCTCGTTCATCGGATGCGTCGGCGACGATGACGACGGCGCGATGCTGCTGCGCGTGCTGCGAAGTGAAGGCATCGACACCTCCGATGTGGAAACTGTCGGGGACCAGGCCACCGGGCTCGCGGTCGTCGCGGTCGACCGGTTCGGGCAGAACTCGATCCTCGTGGTGCCCGGAGCGAATTTCGCGATCAAGGCCGATCGGGTGCGACGGGTGATCCGAGCATCGGCCCCCGGAGCCGTGCTGACCCTCCAGGCGGAGATCGACCCGGAGGTGATCGCCGCCGCGATCGACGCCGCTGCCGTACAGGGACTCAGGGCGGTGCTGAACCTGGCCCCGTTCATCCACCTGCCGGCGCAGCTGCTGGCGACGTGCGATCCGCTGGTGCTCAACGAGTCCGAAGCCAGTGAACTGCTCGGTGAGCCGGTGCGGTCGGTACCGGTGGCGTTGCGGGCGGCCCAGGAGCTACGCCACCGGAGCCGGTCGGTGGTCATCACCCTGGGGGGGCAGGGCGCGGTCTGGGCCGATGCTCACGACGCGGGCGCGGTCGAAGCCGAACGGGTTGAGCAGGTCGTCGACACCACCGGTGCGGGCGATGCGTTCGTCGGTGCCCTCGCCGTGCACCTCGCCGGTGGCGCCGACCTGGCGGACGCGGTCCGGGTGGGCGTGGCGGCCGGAACCTTCTCGGTGACCCGCCCGGGCGCCCAGTCCTCCCACCCGACGGCGGCCGATCTGGCCCCGATCCTGAGCCCGCTGCGAGTCCGTTGAGGGCTCGGTGTTGGTAGCGTCGGGCACGACCGGAAGGGGAGGTGCAGGTGGCGGTAACGCGCGCCCAAGTGGCCGCTCACGCTGGGGTGTCCCCGGCCGTGGTCTCCTACGTGGTGAACGGAGGGCCCCGACCGGTGTCGGCCAGGACCAGGTTGCGGGTGGAGGCGGCCATCGCCGAACTCGACTACCGGCCGAACCGGATCGCGGCGGCACTGCGCGCGGCGACGACCCACTCCATCGGACTGCTCACGCCCAGCCCCACCAACCCGTTCTTCGCGGAGTTGTCCGCCACGCTCATGCGGGAGTTCTCCGCTCGCGGAAAGTCCCTGTCCGTGGCCGTCACCGATGAGGATTCCGACCTCGAGTTGCTCCACCTGCGCTCCTTCCTCGACCGGCAGGTCGACGGCGTCATCCTGACCTCCGCCGGATCGGTCGTCGCGATGGAGGAACTGGGACCGCACTCGGTTCCGGTGCTGGTGGTCGATCGGGTCGGGACCATGGAGGTCCCGGCCTTCTCCCGGTTGCATGTGGAGAACACCCATGGTGCCCGGCTCGCGACCGAACATCTCCAGCAGCACGGTCACGAGATCATCGGATGCATCGCGGGCCCGCCGACGGAGAAGTTGGTGGCCGAACGGATCCAGGGCTGGCGGCAACAGCAGGACGGCCGGGACGACGACTTCGACTCCCTGGTGGAGCACGGGGACTTCTCCGCCGCCGGTGGTCACGGCGCCGCGCACGCCCTGCTCGGTCCGGGGTCCCGTCGTCGTGCTTCCGGCAGGCCCGCGCCCACGGCACTGTTCGTGACCTCGGACGTCCAGGCCTTCGGTGTGCTGCTGGCGTCTCAGGAACTGGGCCTGCGGGTGCCGCAGGACGTCGCGATCGTCAGTTTCGACGGCACCGAACTGGCGCGATTCGCCAACCCGCCACTGACCAGCGTGCGCCAGCCGATCGAGGAGATCGCGCGCGTGGCCACCGAGGTGCTGCTCGCCCGGATCGCTGACCCGGCGCTGGAGCCGGCACACCAGACGTTCAAAGGCACCCTGGTGATCGGACGCAGCTGCGGCTGTGACGACCGGGCCGAGCCTGCGCCCGATGGTCTGCCGGCAGAGCATCGGTAGGTGGCCGGCCTACATCTCCTCCAGTTCCTTGCCCTTGGTCTCCGGGACGAACTTCCACACGAACAGCAGCGACAGCACTGCACAGGTGGTGTAGAAGCCGTAGGCGAACCCGAGGCCCAGGTCGGCCATCGCGGGGAATGAGGTGGAGATCGCGAAGTTCGCCAGCCACTGGGCTGCGGCGGCCAGACCGAGCGCGGTCCCGCGGATCACATTGTTGAACATCTCGCCCAGCAGCACCCACACCGCGGGACCCCAGGTGGCCCCGAAGAACACCACGAACAGGTTCGCCGCGATGAGGGCGGCTACGCCGGCCCCACCGTCCAGCACCGGCTCGAGTTCGCCGTCGGCGCCTTCCACCACCCGCGCGGTCGCGAACAGGAACGCCAGCGCGCCCAGGGACACCGACATCCCGAAGGATCCGATGAGCAGCAACCGGCGCCGGCCGATCTTGTCGATCAGCGCGATCGCCACGATGGTCACGGCGATGTTGGTCACGGAGGTGATGACGGTCTGGGTCAGGGCGTCGGCCTCGGTGAAGCCGACCGACTGCCACAGCGCCGAGGAGTAGTAGAAGATCACGTTGATGCCGACGAACTGCTGGAACACCGACAGGCCGATCCCGATCCACACGATCGGCAGCAGGTTCCTCCCGCCGGGGTTGAGCAGGTCACGCCACGTGGCTCGCTCCTCGCGCACCACCGTGCGGGTGATCTCCTTGATCCGTTCATCGACTCCGACCCGCATCACCTGGCGCAGCACGCCGCGGGCGTCCTTCTCATCCCCGCGCGCCACCAGGAACCGGGGCGACTCCGGGATCGTCAGGGCGAGCACGCCGTAGGCGAACGCGGGCACCACCTCCACGATGAACATCCACCGCCAGGCCTCCAGCCCGAACCACAGTTCCTCGGCGGCGCCGCCGGCCGTGGCAGCCAACCAGGCGTCGGACAGCAGCGCCACGAAGATGCCGGTGACGATGGCCAGCTGCTGCAGCGAGCCGAGGCGGCCGCGGATCGGGGCGGGGGCGATCTCGGCGATGTAGGCCGGGGCGATCACCGACGCCGCGCCGATCCCCATGCCCCCCAGCAGCCGCCAGCCGATCAGGTCCGCGGGGCCGAACGCCAGGCCCGAGCCCAGCGCGGACAGGAAGAACAGGGCCGCGGCGATCACCATCACCCGCACCCGCCCGATCCGGTCCGCCAACCGGCCGGCCAGGTAGGCGCCCACCATGCACCCGAGCAACGCCGAGGACACGGTGAAGCCGAGCAGCCCCGGGCTCATCTCGAACTGCGCCTCGATGGCGCTGACCGCGCCGTTGATCACGGCGGTGTCGAACCCGAACAAGAAGCCGCCCAGCGCCGCCACGGTGGCGAGTTGGACCGCCTTGCCGGTGTGGTAGTCGGTCGATTCCGCAGTCGACATCTGCCCTCCCCGTCCGGTTCGTCCGGTCACAGTAGCCGCGGAGGGACGACTGCGCTCGCCGAGGTTCTGAGCACGCCTGCTGCGCTACGCCGCGGTGAGGTCCTCGGCGTCGATGATCCGGTAGGCATAGCCCTGCTCGGCCAGGAACCGCTGGCGGTGCGCGGCGAACTCCTGGTCCACGGTGTCGCGGGTGACCACGGCGTAGAAGTGGGCGGTCTTGCCGTCGGCCTTGGGGCGCATCACCCGGCCCAGCCGCTGGGCCTCCTCCTGCCGGGACCCGAAGGACCCGGAGATCTGGATCGCCACCGACGCCTCGGGCAGGTCGATGGAGAAGTTGGCCACCTTGCTCACCACCAGGGTGGGGACCTCACCGGTCCGGAAGGCCTCGAACAGTTTCTGCCGTTGCGGCACCGTGGTGGCCCCGGTGATCAGGGGCGCGTCCAACGTCCCGGCCAACTCTTCCAACTGGTCCAGGTACTGCCCGATGATCAAGGTCTGCTCGCCGTCGTGCTTCTTCAGCAGCTCCCGCACCACCGCGGTCTTGGCGGGCGCGGAGGCGGCCAGCCGGTAGCGGTCCTCCGGCTCGGCGGTGGCGTAGGCCATCCGGTCGCGCTGGGACAGGTCCAGCCGGATCTCGATGCACTCGGCCGGGGCGATGTAACCCTGGGCCTCGATGTCCTTCCACGGCGCGTCGTAACGCTTGGGCCCGATCAGGGAGAACACCTCGTCCTCCCGGCCGTCCTCGCGCACCAGGGTGGCGGTCAGCCCGAGCCGGCGCCGGGCCTGCAGGTCCGCCGTCATCCGGAAGATCGGGGCGGGCAACAGGTGCACCTCGTCATAGACGATCAGGCCCCAGTCGCGCGCGTCCAGCAGTTCCAGGTGCGGGTAGGCACCCTTCCGCTTGGTGGTCAGCACCTGGTAGGTGGCGATGGTGACCGGGCGGATCTCCTTGCGGGCCCCGGAGTACTCCCCGATCTCCTCCTCGGTCAGGGAGGTGCGCGCCACCAGTTCGTCGCGCCACTGCCGTGCCGCCACCGTGTTGGTCACCAGGATCAGCGTCGTGGTGCCCGAGCGGGCCATCGAGGCCGCACCCACGATCGTCTTGCCCGCTCCGCACGGGAGCACGACGACGCCGCTGCCGCCGTGCCAGAAGGTATCCACCGCTTCGGCCTGGTAGGGGCGCAGCTGCCAGTCGCCGGTGCCCAGTTCGATGGCGTGCTTCTCGCCGTCGACGTACCCGGCCAGGTCCTCTGCCGGCCAGCCCAGTTTCACCAGCACCTGCTTCAGGTGCCCGCGCTCGGAGGGGTGGACCACGACGGTCTCGTCGTCGATGCGGGTGCCGAGCAGACCCTGGGTTCGCTTGGCCCGCGTCACCTCCTCCAGCACCGGCTTGTCCAGGGCGTGCAGCACCAGACCGTGTTCGGGGTGCTGCATCAGTTGCAGCCGCCCGTAGCGCGACATCGTCTCGGCCACGTCCACCAGCAGGTGATGGGGCACCGGGTAGCGGGAGAAGCGCAGCAGGGTGTCGACCACCTGCTCGGCGTCGTGCCCGGCGGCGCGGGCGTTCCACAGCCCCAGCGGGGTGAGCCGGTAGGTGTGGATGTGCTCCGGGGCGCGCTCCAGTTCGGCGAACGGGGCGATCTCCCGCCGGCACTCGGCGGACTGTTCGTGGTCGACCTCGAGCAGAAGAGACTTGTCCGATTGCACGATGAGGGGTCCGCCGGTCATCGGACCATTGTCACCCACCGATGGGTTCAGTTCGCAATCGGGGGCCGACGACGGCGGGGGACGTGTGCGTGATCTCTCACCGGGGGAGGGGGTGCTCCGCCGCAACCGCCGGATCAGCCCATGGGTCGATCACGAGGACACCGGTGTTCTCGAAGTCCTTGACGTTCCGGGTAGCCAACGGCACCTGGTGACGTCGGCAGATGGCGGCGATCTGTGCGTCGATGTCTGCGATTGGCTGGCCGGCCTGCTCCCGCCTGGTGGCGAGTTCGGCATAGTGGGGAGCCTCATCGGCGGTGAAACCGAGCGTGTTCTCGGCGTATTCATCGAACAGTGCCGTCGCAGCGCTGGAGAGGGCTGAGCGTCGACGCCCGTGGGGCAAGCGGGCGATGCCGTACAGGATCTCTGCGACGGTGACCGCGGTGATTGCCGTCGACTCTTGCGATCGCACCCATCTGACGACGCGCCGCGCCGGGTCGGGCTTCATCAACTCCGACAGGACATTGGTATCAAGGACGATCATTCGAACTCGGGCACCCTGCGCCGTTGTGACCGCGACGGAACCTCGACCTCGACTCCCCCCAAGTCCTGGAACGTGTCCAGGAACGCGGCGCCGATGTTCCGCCGCTGCCGCTGCATGGATTCGGTGAGGATGTGCCTCACCTCGGCCTCCATCGAGCGGCCATGGGCTCGGGCTTGTTCCGCGATCGCTCGTTTGACCGAATCCTCCAGCCCCCGCACCGTGATCGTTGCCATCGCCACCTCCTCGAATGCAGTCATTATGCTAGCACTACTGGTGTTGTCGAAGCATGGGGCGGAAATGTACAGCGGGGTGGGGTTGTGGTCGAATGTCCGGCAGGCCCCACCCGCCGCCGTCCAGCGCGACCCGGGGGCCGGGAACAGGAGACGACGTGCCGAGCGAATGCCCCCAGGGCGTGGCAGGCGGGTGCGCACGATGAACGCTCCCGCGGTGCTGACCAAGGTGCTGACCAACCTCACGCTCTGGGACGGGACCGGCGCGACCAGTCGCACCGGCCAGGAGATCCACCTCGGAGCCCACGGGCGCATCGACGCCGTGGGAGCGGCCGGCAGCATCGACCGTCCCGACGGCGCGGCCGTGGTGGACGCCGACGGCGCAGTGGTCCTGCCCGGGCTGATCAACATGCACGTGCACCTCGGCCTGGCGCTGCCGGGTCCGATGCAGGAACTGGCGAAGTCCTCCGACGACGCCGCCCGCGCACTGCTCATGGCCGGCAACGCCGCGGCCACCTTGCAGGCAGGTGTCACCACGGTGCGCCTGGTCGGTGAGAAGGACTACCTCGACTTCTCCCTGCGCGAGGCCATCGCCACCGGCACGGTGCCGGGCCCGCGCATCTACACGGCCGGGCACGCGCTGTGCTGCACCGGCGGGCACGGTCACGACGCCGACGGGCTGGAGGCCGATGGCGCCGACGGGTTCCGCCGCACCACCCGCGAGCAGTTGCGGGCCGGTGCGGACCTGATCAAGGTCTGCCTCACCGGCGGGATCGCCGGCGAGCACGAAGCCATCGACACCCCGCAACTGACCGATGAGGAGATGACCGCCGTCATCACCACCGCCCACGACTGGGGCCGCAAGGTGACCGCCCACGCCGGCACCGCCGCGGTGATCACCCGCGCGGTCGAACTCGGCCTGGACTGCGTGGAGCACGGGTACGAACTCACGCCCGAGGTGTGCGAGTCGATGGCCCGGCACGGCTGCTGGTACGTGCCCACCATCACCGTCAGCCGCTGCGAGCAGTTCTTCATCGACAACGGCGTGCCGGAGTGGATGCGCGCACGCGCCCTTGCCGCCGGGCCGCGGCACTGGGAGAGCCTGCAGCACGCGCTGACCGCCGGCGTCCGCATCGCGATGGGCACCGACATGCCACCCCAGGCCGACTACGACGGCACCACCGCCACCGTGCGGGAGATGGAGTTCATGGCCGAGGCCGGTATGACGGATGTGGACGTGCTGCGCTCGGCGACGTCCTGGGCCGCGCAGTGGCTCGACGCCGAAGGAACCATCGGACAGATCGCCCCCGGCGCCGCGGCCGACCTGATCCTCCTGGATGAGGACCCCACCCGGGGCGTCTCAGCACTGCGCGGGATGCACGCCGTCATCCAGGCCGGCCGGGCCGTCCGCGATGACCGCGGCCTCCTCCGCCCGCTCGCCAGGACCGCAGCACCCACCAGGACGGCACCATGACCGACCAGAACCCGTCCGAGCCCAACGCAGCGGGCCAGAACGCGGCAGACCAGGACCCGTCCGCCCAACCCCCACCGGGCCCGGACGCCCCCCGCACCGAAACAGCCGACCTGCGCGTCGTCGTCGACCGCATCGAGGGACGCTCGGTGTGCGGGCTCGCCCCCGGTGACTACGTGGAGATCACCCACTCCTCCCAGTTGCGCATCCCCGAGGGCCGGCACTTCTGCATGTACGCCCTGGCCTCCGTGCTGCCCCTGCTACCGGCCAAGCAACGGGCCCTGCAGGACGGCGACTGGCTCGCCTCGGACTCCCTGGTCGCCTGCCCCGACCCCGACGAACGTCTCATCATGCGCATCGAGCGCATCGGCCACTCCAGCATCCCCACGGAGGAACTCACGTGACCGCCCTGACCGTGGCCCTGCAGACGGACAAGACCATCGCCGCCTACCGGGCCCTGGCCACCCAGGTGCGCGACCTCGGCTTCGATGGACTGTCCGTCTATGCCGACCTGGGGTTCCAGCCACCGCTGCCCGCGCTGCTCACCGCGGCGGCCCAGGCCCCCGGCCTGCGGCTGGGCGCGGCCTGCATGAACCCCTACCTGACCCACCCCCTGGAGATCGCCGGACAGACGGCCACGCTGCTCGACGCGGCCGCCGGCAACGCCTACCTGGGTCTGGTCCGGGGCGCCTGGCTGAGCGAGGCCGGCGTGCCCACGCCGCGCCCGCTGGCGGCGCTGCGGGACACCATCACCATCGTGCGCCGGCTGCTCTCCGGTGATGACAGCGGCTACACCGGCGCCGTGTACTCCCTGCCGGCCGGTCAGCGACTGCAGTACGAACCGGCCGCCACCGACGTGGACGTCCTGCTGGGAGTCTGGGGCCCGCGCGGCGCCGCCCTTGCCGGCGAAGTGGCCCAGGAGGTCAAGATCGGCGGCTCGGTCAACCCGGACATGGTCGCCCTGATGCGCACCTGGCTCGATGACTCCGCCACCGCCGCCGGTCGCGGCCCCGGTGCGGTGGGCATCGTCGCCGGCGCCGTCACGGTAGTCGACGACGACGGCGAGGCCGCCCGGGCCCTGGCCCGTCGCGAGGTGGCCATGTACGTGGACGTGGTGGCCGGCCTGGACCGGACCGTGCAGGTGGACCCGGAGTTGCTGCAGCGACTGCACGACCTGCTGCAGGCGGGCAAGCGCGACGAGGCCGGCGCCCTGCTACCGGATGACCTGCTGGAGAAGTTCGCCCTGTGCGGCACCCCGCAGCAGGTGGCGGCCCGCACCGTGGAGTTGTTCGACGCCGGGGCCTCCCGGGTGGAGTTCGGCACCCCGCACGGTCTCACCGGCCCGGGCGGGATCGACCTGCTCGGGCGCGAGGTGGTGCCGATGGTCCGCCGCGAACTCGCCCGCGCGTGAACTACCCGGGCTTCATGGTGATCGACATAGTCATGATGATCGACGAAGAGAATGGTGAGCAGTGCATCAGGATGCGGTGACGGCGGATCTGGGCCACCCCGGCCAGGTCGCGGACTCTTACGTGGACGGCCTGACCGTGCTCAACCCACGGGCCGCGCAGGCCATGGGGCAGCAGACCGACCGGCTCTGGGCGGCGCCCGGCCCGGAGGAGGTCGAGCAACGGGCGGCCCTGGCCCGAGATGGCCTGCGCCAGTTGGACCAGCGCGCGGCAGGGGAGTCCGAAGAGTCCGCACCGGCCCGGGTGCTGCGGCGCGCGCTGGGTGAACGGCTGCACAGCGAGATGGCCTTGCACGACAGTGGCTTCATCCCGGGCCTGGTCGCCCCGCTCGCCTCACCCGCACACGAGGTGGTGATGGGTCTGGAGTCCGCTGCGGGCGACGCCGACCTGCTCATCGGTGGCCTCGCCCAGGTACCGGACGCACTGCGTTCCTACGCCGCGCGATTGGACCACGCTGCTGAGGGAGGGTACGTCGTCGCGGCCCGGCAGTCCCGGACCCTGGCCGCCCAGCTCCGCCGGTGGGCCGACCCGGCCCGGGATGACCGGTTGGGCCAGTTGCTCACCCCGGAGACAGCGCCGCGCGCCGAGACCGAACTGGCCGCCGCGCGAGCAGCGTGCGTGGAACTGGCCACCTGGCTGGAGGACGTCCACGCCGCCCGGGGCAGCGAGGTCGACGCCGTCGGCCCCGACCTGTACCGCGCCACCTCCACGGCGTTCCTCGGCAAGGAGATCGATCTCGCCGAGGCCTACGCCTTCGGTTGGGACCGGCTGGCCGAACTCACCCGCCAGGGCGAGCAGTTGGCCGCCCGGCTCGGTTGTTCCAGCATGGACGAGGCGGCCGCGATGCTGGACGCCGACGCCTCCGGGCACGTGCAGGTGGGGCCGCCGCTGGTGCAGTGGGTCGAGGACCGCATCGCCCGCGCCCACGACACCCTCGATGGCACCATCTTCGACATCCCCGCCAACTCCCGCTGCGGTGCGGTGCTGGCCGCGCCCGGATCCGGCTCGATCTACTACTCCCCACCGGACCCGGCCGGCACCCGGCCCGGTCGGGTGGTCTGGTCCACCCCCACCGGCGCCACCGAACTGCCGGTGTGGCGAGAGGTCAGCACCGTGCACCACGAGGGCGTCCCGGGGCACCACCTGCAGTACGTGATGACCATGTCCACTCAGGCCCTGCACCCCTGGCAGCGCTACCTGTGCCACATCCACGGCTACGCCGAGGGATGGGCGCACTACACCGAGGGCCGTGCCGGCGACTGGGGCCTGATCGCCGATCCAGGGGAGCAACTGGGCGTGGTGCTGGCCCAGCGGTGGCGGGCGGCCCGGATCGTGATCGACATGGGCCTGCACCTGGGCTATGAGATCCCCGCCGGGAACGGCTTCACCGACGCCACCACCTGGACCACCGACGTTGGCGTGCAGGTCCTGACCCAGGCCGCCGGGTGTGACACCGAGACCGCCCGGTTCGAGGTGGTCCGCTACCTCGGCTGGCCCGGTCAGGCGCTCGCGTTCTCCATGGGCGCGAAGTTGTGGGAGGACGCGCGCAGTATCGCCCTGGCCACCGGCCGGTTCGACGAACGCAGTTTCCACCAGCAGGCACTGTCCCTGGGACCGATGGGATTGGGACCGCTGCAGCAGACATTGGAGGAGTTGGCCCGTGCATGAGTTCGCCGCCGTCCTGGTCCGGGCCGATCCGGCCACCGCACGCCAGGTCGGCGTGCTCGACCCGCAGACGGGCAGGCCCACGCTGGCGCTGCCCGCCACCGACCCCGCCTTCTACACGCGGCTGGAGGAGACCATCGCCGCGTGGGCGGGGCCGGTGCTCAGCCCCGAAGGGTCCCGGGAGTGGCTCGAGGAGCGGTGCCTGCAGGCCGAGGTCGCCTACCGGTTGCACGAGTTGCGGGTGGCCCGCCCGTGGCAGCGCGCGCCCTACTGGTACGCCGAGGTCCTCGGTGACGCGCTGACGGCCCTGGACCCGGACCACCTGGGCGAGCACGCCTACGCCACAGACTACCTCGACCTGCTCGAGGAGGCCGCGACCTTCCTGGACGCCGGACGTGCATCGCTGACGCCCGAACTGGTCCCGTCCCGCTGGGCCACCATGGCGATCCCCGCCGTCGCCGGCCTGCGCGCCCTGATCGCGGACGAGCTCCCGCACCTGGCCGCGGCGCTGCCGACCGACCTGGCCGGGGAGGCGGATCGACGGCGCACGGCCCTCCTTGGCGCCATGGACGCCTTCGGGCAGCACTGTGACGCGCTGACCACCGCCGGCGCCGGCACCTGGGCGGTGGGGGAGGAGACCTTCACCGGTTTGCTGCGCGACTACCACCTGCTGGACCTGAGCCCGGATGAGATCTGGGAGCACGGCTGGGCCAAGGTCACCCAGGCCGAACAGGGCCTGACCGAACTCGCCGCCGTCCTGGACCCGGCCCGCACCTGGCCGGAGCAGATCGAGGAACTCAAGGCCGAACGCACCCCCGGCCCGGAGTTCGTCAACGCCTACCGCGCCGAGGTGCAGACCAGCATCCAGCAGACCCTCGAGCACGACCTGCTCAGCGTGCCGGCGGACCAGGAGTGCGTGGTGGCCCCGCTCCCGCAGTTCCGCCGGGCGGGACTGCCGCTGGGGGAGATGCGCACCGTTCCTCCCTACGCCACGTCGATGGTGAGCCAGTTCCTCATCACCCCGGCCGATCCCGATGCCACCCCGGAACGCCAGGCCGGGCACGAGCGGGACAACTGCCCCACCTTCATCCGCTCGATCGTGGGCCATGAGACCTACCCGGGCCACCACCTGCAGTCGGTGCACCACGTGCTCGGCACGGCCGAGGACTCCTTCCTGCGGTTCTTCCGCACGCCCCTGTTCGTGGAGGGATGGGGACTGTATGTGGAGGACATCCTGGAGGAGCGGGTGTTCGGGCAGAGCACCCAGGCCCTGTTCGCCCGCCGGAACACGTTGTGGCGCTCCCTGCGTCTGGTGATCGACACCGGCTTGCACACCGGCCGTCTCACCCACGAGGACGCCGTGCAACTCCTCGTCGAGCGCACCGGGATGGACCACCACATGGCCGCCGGGGAAGTGGATCGCTACACCCGCCACGACAACCCCACCTACCCCTCCACGTACGTGCTGGGCCGGGACATGTTCCACGAACTCCGCGCCACCTTCGCCGCCATCGTGCCCGGGGGTCAGGGCCGGTTGCACGACGCGTTGCTGCGGCACGGCTCCCCGCCGGTGTCGCTGCTGGAGCCGGTGCTGCGCCGCGAGTTCGGCGCGGCGCCGTAGCCGTCTTACCTGGTAGGACGGACGACGGCGAGACTCACCAATCTGTGTACGATCCCGGTGTCCATGGTGGACACCGAGGCACACTCGAGTTTCCCGGTCCGGTGGGCATCCCGGCGAGCCAGTCCCGTCGTCGCGGGCCCGCGGCACCACGTAGGAGGAATGTTGAAGACCAGGCGCCTGATGGCCGGAGTTGCCGTGACCGCTGCGACCGCCCTTGTGCTGGCGGCGTGCAACGGCGGAACCGGGGACGACCCCGATGCCGACCCGGTGGACGCCGACGACACCGACTCCACCGGCGAGGCCCAGGACAGTTCGCTGACCATCGGCTGGAACCAGTCGTTCTATGAGTACAACAACGACTCCCGCACCGGGAACGCCACCGCGAACGCCAACATCCTGTACCTGATGAACGAGTCGTTCCGGTACTTCGACCAGGACCTGGAACTGCAGCGCAACGAGGGCTTCGGCACCTTCGACATGGTCAGCGAGACCGACGAGGGGATGACGATGGAGTTCATCCTCTCCGATGAGGCGTACTGGTACGGCGGCCCGGAGCCGGTGGAGGTCGACGCGGCCGACCTGATGCTGTACTGGGCGGCGCACTCCGGCCATCGCAACACCCTGGCGGACGACGACGAGGTGATCGCCCAGGTCGAGTCCGAACTGTTCGAGGAGTACGCGCAGGAGGGCGACGACGGCGAACCGGAGATCCCCGAGGAGATCCAGGACGACTACGACCAGGCCGTCCAGGACGAGGCCGCCCAACGCCTCGACGCCGAGAACGAGGTGTTCTTCAACGGCACCCGCGCCAGCACCATCGGCCTGATCCAGGAGGTGCCCGAGATCATCGCCGACGGCAAGGGCGTGACCTTCGACTACTCGGTGCCGTACGTGGACTGGGAGTACGACTTCGACGTCGGCGTGCCGGCGCACGTGGTCGGCATGCGCGCCCTGGACATCGAGGACCCGCAGGAGGCCAAGGACGCGGTGATCGCCGCCATCCAGGACAACGACGTGGAGGCGCTGTCCTCCATCGCCGCGTTCTGGAACACCGGCTTCCAGTTCGGTGACACCCTGCCCGATGACGAACTGGTGTACCTGTCCTCCGGGGCGTACCTGATGACCGAGTTCCAGCGGGACCAGTACCTGACGCTGACCGCGAACGAGGACTACACCGGCGATCGGCCGGCCGCGATCCAGGAGATCACCGTCACCATCTCCGGTGACCCGATGAGCCACATCCAGGCCTTGCAGAACCAGGAGGTGAACCTGGTCCAGCCGCAGGCCACCCCGGACACGCTGGCCGCTCTGGAGAACCTGGGGGACCTGGTCGGGGTCTACACCGGTGATGGACCCACGTATGAGCACGTCACCCTGGCCGTGGACAACGGCGGCCCGTTCGACCCGGAGACCTACGGGGGCGACGCCGACACCGCCCGGGATGTGCGCAACGCGTTCCTGAACCTGATCCCGCGCCAGGAGATCGTGGAGACCCAGGTGCAGCCGCTGTACCCCGAGGCCGAGGTGCGCCACTCCTACACCCAGGTGCCGGGCTCACCGGACTACGACCAGATGGTCGAGACCAACCAGATGCCGCAGACCTGGCCGGTGGAGACCGACCTGGACGCCGCGACCGAGTTGCTGGAGAACGCAGGCGTGGAGACCCCGGTGCCGGTCCGGGTGATGTATGACCCGAACAACGCCCGCCGCTCCAACATCTACGAACTGATGCGCGAGTCGGTGGAGCGCGAGGGCCTGTTCGAGCTGGTCGACGTCGGCGACGTCAACTGGGGTTCCCTGCTCACCGACAGCAGCCTGTTCGACGCCTCCCTGTTCGGCTGGCAGTCCACCTCCACCGCCGTGGGGGCCTCCTCGGCGAATTACATCACCGGTGGGTTCAACAACATCGGCGAGTTCTCCAGCGAGCGCGTCGACGAACTCTTCGACCGGCTCAGTTCGGAGACCGACGCGGCCGAGCAGGCCAACATCCTCGCCGAGGTCGAGCAGATCCTGGTCGAGGAGGCCTTCGGCACGGTGCTCTTCCAGCACGAGTTGATCGCCGGCTATGACTCCCGCCTGCAGAACATCGACCCGATCCCGCTGGCGCCGACCATCTTCTGGAACTACTGGGAGTGGGAGTTCCAGGACTGATCCCCGGGCCCGCCGGCGTCGGGTCCGCCACACTCTGCCGCGGAGCGTGCCAAGAGCAGCATTGGCGCGTTACCGTGGGGCGGAATCGAGGTGGGGCACCCGCCTGGGACAGAGCGGATGAGGAGGCGCGGTGAGCGCAGACGCGGTGGTACTCGGCCTGGGTTATGTGGGTTTGCCGTTGGCCCAGGAGGCGGTGCGTTCGGGGTTGGGCGTGCTGGGCTTCGATGTCAGCGCCAAGGTGGTTGAGGGGCTGAACGCGGGGCGTTCGCATGTGGATGACCTCTCCGATGCTGATGTGGGGCAGATGGTGGGGGCGGGTTTTCGGGCCGATACCGATGAGTCGGTGATCGGCCGGGCTCAGACCGCGGTGATCTGTGTGCCGACGCCGTTGTCGGCGGAGGGTGGCCCGGACCTGGGTCCGGTGGTCTCGGCGGGTCAGGCGGTGGGGCGCCAGCTCAAGGCCGGGATGACGGTGATCTTGCAGTCCACCACCTACCCGGGCACCACCGATGAGGTGTTGGTGCCGTTGTTGGAGGAGGGGTCGGGTCTGAAGGCGGGGGTGGATTTCCATGTGGCGTTCTCCCCCGAGCGCATCGATCCGGGCAACGCCAAGTTCGGGATGCGGAACACTCCCAAGGTGGTGGGGGGCCTGACCCCGGAGAGCACTGCGGCTGCGGTGGCGTTTTATGAGCGGTTCGTGGACACGGTGGTGCCGGCCAAGGGTCCGCGGGAGGCCGAGATGGCCAAGTTGTTGGAGAACACCTACCGCCACATCAATATCGCGTTGGTCAATGAGATGGCCCGGTTCGCTCACGAGCTCGATATCGATCTGTGGAATGTGATCGATATGGCCAAGACCAAGCCGTTCGGGTTCCAGGCCTTCTATCCCGGCACCGGGGTGGGTGGGCATTGCATACCGATCGACCCGAACTACCTGTCCTATAACGTGCGGACCCGGTTGGGGTATCCGTTCCGGTTTGTGGAGTTGGCCCAGGAGATCAATGCCACGATGCCCGGGTATGTGGCCCGGCGGGCCCAGGACATCTTGAACGAGGACGCCCTGGCCATGCGCGGGGCCAGCGTGCTGCTGCTCGGGGTGACCTACAAGCCCGACATCGCCGACCAACGCGAATCACCGGCCGTACCGCTGGCGAAGGCGCTGCAGGCCCAGGGTGCGGTAGTGTCCTTCCACGACCCGAACGTGGTCACCTGGAACGTCAACAGCCAGGCGTTGCAGCGGGTGGGGGACCTGGACGTGGCGGTGGCGCAGGCGGACCTGGTGATCCTGGTGCAGGACCACGCCGAGTACGACGTCGAGGCCCTGGCCAAGGCCTCCAAGCGGTTCTTCGACACCAAGGGCAAAGTCACCGCTCCCGGCGCACACCGGCTCTGAGTAATTCTTGCCGTCGTCCTTGCCGTAGTCCCTGCCGCCGAGGTCAGCATAAGTCGGCTGAACCGTGGCGTTGGGCCGACTTATGCTGACTTCGGCGGGGGTCGTGGAGCGCCGCGGCGTGGCTCTAGCGCGTCCGGGGGGCCGGTGTGGGCGGCCGGTCAGCCGGGCAGTGACCCGGCGATGACGTCCGCGATGCGCTGACCGGCCTTGCCGTCCCACAGGGGCGGGGTGGGCCATTCGGTCAGCGGTCCGGTGGCCAGGATCTGCTCCACCTTGCCCGCGAGAGTGTCGGTGGTGACCAGTTCGTTGGTGCCGTGGGTGATGGTGACCGGGCGTTCGGTGTTCGGGCGCAGCGTCAGGCACGGCACGCCCAGGATGGTGGTCTCCTCCTGCACGCCCCCGGAGTCGGTGACCACCGCGGCGGCGCCGCGCACCAGGCCCATGAACTCCAGGTACCCCAGCGGCTCCTCCAGCCGGATGCTCGGGTGGTCTAGGATGCCGGCCGCCTCCAGGCGCGGGCGTCCGCGCGGGTGCAGCGGCACCACGATCGGGGCGAGCCCGGCGGCCTGGTGCAGCGCCGTGACCAACCGGCGTACGTCGTCGTCGTTGTCCACGTTCCCCGGCCGGTGCAGCGTGCCCACCAGATAGGGCCCCTCCAGCCCGAAGGAGGCCCGGGCTGCATCGGCGTCGAAGCGGTCCAGGTTGGCCAGCAACGTGTCGATCATCGGGTTGCCCACCAGGTGGATCTTGTCCGGGTGCACCCCCTCGTTGCCCAGGTGCGCGATCGCGTCGGGGCTGGTGGCCAGCAGCAGGTCCGCCAGCCGGTCGGTCACGATCCGGTTGATCTCCTCGGGCATGGTCAGGTCGAAACTGCGCAGCCCGGCCTCCACGTGCGCGATGGGGATGCCAAGTTTGGCCGCGACCAGAGCCGCTCCCACGGTGGAGTTCACGTCCCCGTAGACCACCACCATCGCGGGCTTGTGCTCGGTGAGCAGGTCCTCCATCGCCACCATGATCGCCGCGGTCTGCTTGGCGTGCGTGCCCGAGCCCACGCCCAGGTTCACGTCCGGGGTGGGGATGCCCAGCTGCCGGAAGAACACCTCCGACATCCGCTCGTCGTAGTGCTGGCCGGTGTGCACCAGGAGCTGCTCCACGCCCCGGGATTCCAGGGCTGCCAGCACAGGTGCGGCTTTGGGAAAGTTCGGGCGGGCACCGGTCACATGGATGACCAACGGATTCATCAGGGCCTCAGCAATCGCCGGAGTCAGGTCCCGGCCAGCCTAATGGCGCGGAGCCGGCGCCAAAGCCGCGGCCCGTCCGAGTCCGCGCCCGTCCGCGCCCGTCCGCGCCCGGGACCCGTCCGCGCCTGCGCGCCGTCCGAGTCCGCGCCCGGGACCCGTCCGAGTCTGCGCCGCGTCCGCGGCTGCGCGCCGTCCGCGCCCGGGACCCGTCCGAACCTGATGTGCCTGTCAGGTCAGCCGGTCGTCCGCGTCAGAACCCGGCCGGCCCGATGCGCTCGCCCTCGCTGATCGCCGCCTCGCGCTTGTCCTGGCGCTCGGTCAGGATCTCCTCACCGGTTCGGTAGCCCTCCACGTCGGCGCGGGCGTCCTGCTGGGCGGAGATGCTTGGTCCGGCGGCGCGCAGATCGGTGAACTGGCCGCCCAGCTCTCCGCGCACCCGGTTGTCGACTCCCACCGGGGCCGGGTTGTTGTCCGCACCGGTCAGGTCACCGCGGATGATGTTGTCCGCCACGCTCACCCCTCCGGTGTTGCCCGAGACGGTCAGGTCCGCGCCGAAGTAGTTCACCTCGTCGCACTCGGCCAGCGCGTCCCCGGCGCCCACCTGCACGGCGGTGTTGCCGAGATAACTCGCGTTGCCGTCCACCTCGCTGGCGCAGATCAGTGCCCCCGCCGCGTTGTCGGCCACGGTCAGTTCCCGGGCGATCGTGGAGTCGATGATGTCGGTGGAGACGGTGCCCTCGGTGCTGACGAAGCGGCCCACCCTGGTGGAGTCGAGGTAGACGGCTCCGTCGACGGCGTCGATCCGGCCCTCCACGTCGGTGTCCATCGAGTACAGGAAGCCCGGATCATCGTCGCCGGCTCGGCCAACCACATGCCCGCCCACCTGGGCGCCCTCCAGGAACACTCCGTAGGCACCGTTGCTGGCCAGGTTCGCCCCGATGGCGGTGTTCGTCGCGTCGAAGTAGGCGTCGGAGGCCACCACCACCCGGTCGGCGAGGGTGCCGTCGGTGACCACCAGGTTCGCGCCGGACTGCACCCGCACCTGCCCGGTCACGGTGGTGCCCTCCAGGATGCAGGTGCGCCCCGAGGGGACCACCAGATCACCTGGCACGGTGACCTCCCCGGCGGTGCCCACGCAACGGGTGACCAGATCGGCCGAGGCGGTAGCGGCGGTCGCCACGGCACCGGTAGCCGCCAGCGCCAGCGCGGCGAGCACGGCGGCGGGGCGAGATGACTTACGCACGGTGTCTCCTTGGCAGGCTCACCGACGCGTGGGAGAGCCCAACGATGTCAGGGACTATCCACTGTACGTCTCCAACCTGCCGTGAAGCAATGCCCTGACGTGCACAAACGCATCTTTACGGGCGCAGCGGCCGGCTTTGTGCTAGCCGCCGGGCCAGGTCCGTGCGGTGCCCACGGGCCGTACCTGAGGCCGTGCTTCGCGGCATCTGAAGCCAGCGCCGACCCGCTCTGGCGGCCGCTCGTTTCCGGCATCCGAAGCCGTCTCCGGGCCTCTCTGACAGTCGCCGATTCCCCGCATCCGAAGCCGGCATCGGCCCGCTCTGACAGCCATCCATTCCCCGCATCCGAAGCCGGCTCCGGACCGCTCTGACAGCCATCCATTCCCCGCATCCGAAGCCGGCACCGGCCCGCTTTGACAGTCGCCGACTCCGGGCATCCTCGTTCCGAAATTAGGCCTTGACGAGACCGCTCCGCGGGTCTAATGTACAACCAAATGGTTGCACATCACCAGCAGCGACTGGAACTCAACGACGACGAGGTGGACCGGATCTTCCAGGCCCTCGCCGACACCACCCGGCGTGACATCGTCCGGCGCACCTTGGTCGAGGAGTTCTCCGTCTCCCGTCTGGCCGCTGAGTACGACATGTCGTTCGCCGCCGTGCAGAAACACGTCACCGTCCTGCAACGGGCAGGACTGGTCACCAAACACTCCAGGGGCCGCGAACGACTCGTCCGCGGCAATCCCGCCACCATCCGCCGGGCCCAGGCCCTCCTGGACCACTACGAGCAGATCTGGCGCAGCCGCATCGACCGCCTCGACGCGCTGTTGGAGCAGGACTGAGGAACACCTATCGAGGACAGACCGAGGAAGGTCACCAACGATGCCTATCACCACCGTCCACAAGGACACCGACACCCTGCAGATGACGATCGTCGCCGACTTCACGGTGCCGGTGCAGCGGCTCTGGGACGCCTACGCCGACGCCCGTCAGATTGAAAAGTTCTGGGGACCGGTCACCTGGCCGGCCACCTTCACACGCCACGATATGGCCCCGGGTGGGTTCTCCCACTACTACATGACCGGGCCGAACGGGGAGCGGTCCGGCGGTTACTGGGAGTTCCTGGCCGTCGATCCGGGACGCTCCTTCGAGGTCCTGGACGGCTTCACCGGCCCGGACGGCAACCCCGATCGGGGAATGCCCGCCATGCGCATGGTGTACGAGTTCACCGAGACCGACACCGGGTCCCGGTGCACCACCACCACCTACTTCAACTCGGCAGGCGACCTCGAGCGGATGCTCACCATGGGCATGGAGGAGGGCATGCGCTCGGCGATGAGCCAGATCGACGACGTGGTGGCCGATCTGGCCTCCTTCGCCGCAGACCTACCGGTCCAGGCCCAGATCCTCTCCGACACCCAGGTGCGTTTCTCCCGGATCATCCGCGGCACACCGCAGCAGGTCTGGGACGCCCATCAGGACCCGGAGTTGCTCAAGCGCTGGCTGCTCGGTCCGGACGGATGGTCGATGACCTCGTGTGAGGTCGCCACCGAGGTCGGGCAGACCTACCGGTACGCCTGGGCCCCCGATGACGGCAGCAGCCCCGGGTTCGCCCTTACCGGTGAGCTCCTGGAGGTCGAGGAACCGCACCGCGCGGTGCAGACCGAGGCGATGGAGGGCATGGAGGGCCCGCCCACGTTGAACGAGCAGACCCTCATCCCCGTCACCGGTGGCACCCTGATCACCTTGCTCATCACCTACGACAACGCCGAACTGCGTGACACCATCCTGGCCACCGGCATGACCGACGGCATGGAGATGAGTTACGCCCGGCTGGAGCGCGCGGTGCTGGCCGCGGCATGAGCGCCGCCGGGAGCACGGGCACCGCGAGGGCTCGCGCCGAGCCGATCCGCTCCGACGCCACAGGTGTCGAGCAGATCTTCACCGCCCTGCGCGAGGTGAGTTCACCGGCCGAGCGGGACAAGGTCGCCCGGCGGCTGCCGCCCGATAGCGGGTTGGCGGCCGTCGGGGTGCGGATGCGGGACGTGTTCGACCTGGCCAAGTCCGCCACCGGCCTCCCGGTGTCCTCCGTGCCGGATCTGCTGGCATCCCGGTGGTACGAGGTGCGGATGGTGGGCGTGGCCGTCCTGGATTTCAAGGCCCGACGGCGGGGGCTGAGCGAGCAGGACCGGCGCGCCCTGTACGAGGTGTACTTGGACAACCACTATCTGCTCACCGCCTGGGACTTCATCGACCGGGCCGCACCGCGGGTGGTGGGGGCCTACTTGTTGGATAAGTCCAGGCAGCCCCTGTACGACCTCGCCCGCTCGGAGGTGGCGCTGGAACGCCGCACCGCGATCACCGCGGCGTTCTGGCTGATTGGCTCGGGGGATCTGGAGGACCCGCTGACGCTGGCCCGGATGCTGGTGGCGGATCCCTCGCCGTGGGTGACCAAGCCGGTCGGCACCGCGCTGCGCCAGGTGGGCACGGTCGATGAGCAGGCTCTGGTGGACTTCCTGAACCGGCACCATCAGGAGATGACCAGCCCGAGCCTGCGGCTGGCCGCCAGCAACCTCGACGACGCCACCCGCGCCCAGTTCATCCGCCCCCGCCGCTGACCCACCCCGCGTGCCGATCGCCACCTGCCCCGAGGTCGCGGCACCTGACCCGCCGCCGCTGAGGTCCCGGCACCTTGGCCCCCGCCGCTGAGATCGCGGACCTGGCCCGCCGGCCGCGGACCTGGCCCGCCGGCCGCGGACCTGGCCCGCCGGCCGCGGTCCATCACGCTGAGGTCGCGGCACCTGGACTGAGCGCACCGTGGAGGTGGTGCGAGTTCGAGGCATATGCCGCGACGTCAGGCAGATAGAGGGTTGGCGCCGGCAGATGGAGGGGCGGCGCGAGCGGTCGTGGTCGGCAGGGGAGGGCCGGCAGCGGAGGGCCGACGGCGACTGCCGGGCTGCGTAGCGCCGCTGCTGAGATCGCGGCAGTTGGACTGAGTCCGCCGTGCAGGTGGTGCGATCTCGAGGCAGGTGCCGCGATCTCAACGGCAGGTGGAAGGGCGGCGCGATCGGGTGGTGGTCGGTAGGGGAGGCCAGACGGCGTCAGCCGGGCTGGGTGGCGACGCTGACGATGCGGTGGGCCGCCACCGTCAACTCGGCCTGCTTCACCACGTCGAGCACCCGCACCCGCCCGCCGGCCACGTTCAAGGGGCGCACCCGGCGGTGCTCGGGCGCTCCGGCCGATCCGGCGATCACCAGTTCCACCTGCGTGCCCCCGGCGGCGGCCTGGCGCAGGAGTTCCAAGGCGTACACGGGATCCTGGCTGTGCCCGTTGCCGGCACTGCGATGCGCCCGTTCCTCCCCGGTGCGCATCTGGGCGATCAGTTCGGCCAGTGCACCGGGATCATCGGCAGCGCTGTGCGTCACCGTGCCCGCAGGGACTCCAGCGTGCGTCCCGCCACCGGCTGAGCCCTCCGCAGTAATCCCGCTGCCGCCCCGCGCTCCGCTGCCCGCAGAAAGCCCAGTGCCCGCCCGCAGCCCCCGGCTGGCCCGCACCTGACGGCTGCCCAGGGCCACCACCTGCCCGTCGGGGCCCTCGGCCAGCGCCGAGTGCCCGGCCGCGCGCAGCGCCTCGATCAACTCCTGCGGCCCCACCTCGGCCACCGCCACCGTGGGCGCCAGCAGTCGCAACCCCAGGTCAGCCAGGCCCTTCTCACCCACCAGCGCAGTGAGCACCCCGTCTTGCCCGGCGCGCAGGAACGAGGCGGCCCGGCCCACCCGCAACTGCCCGTGGGTGCGGGCGGTGTCATGGACCAGGTACTCCAGCGGCTGGGGCACGCCGGTGCGGGAGAACCGACCCAGGTCGGTCAGGATCTGCTCGGGCAGCCACCCACCGTCCAGGGCCGCACGCACCGAGTCCGGGGTGAACCGCACCGTCATCGCCGAGCCGCGCGACTCGACCTGCGCGGTCGCCTCCAACAGCCGCGCCAGCGCCGGGTCCGGCCGGCCGGGCACGATCCCGGTGAGGTCGCCCTGGATGAACATCTCCTCCACCAGCGGGGGCAGGCCGACGGCGAAGGCTTCGGCTATCGCCGCGGGTGTCGCCTCCGCCGCCAGCAACACCCGGCCGGGCTCACTCAACGCCCCGGCTCCGGTCAGTCCCAGGGCTGCCGCCTCGGCCAGCACCGCGGCCACCGTGGCCTCCGGCGGGGCCGAACGCGGGGTGTGCCAAGCCAGGTGCTCCTGCACGGCCGCGGCGTCCGGGGCGGACCCGGCCGGCCACCGGTCCAACGCCTCCAGTACCCGGCGACGCAGTTGCGGCGCCCAGGAGCGCTGCAGGTCCGGGGCCAGGGCAGCGCGCAGCACGCCCTTGTCGGTCCGGGTGCCCACCAGCCACGGGGTGCGCGCCGACTCCAGCCACGTCCACACCATCTGGGCCCACCGGTCCTGCACCGGGTCGGGCTCGGGCTCCAACCCCACCGCGGTCGGCGCCCAGAACGAGCCGTCCCCACCATGGTGGTGACCCACCAGGCCGAGCATCCCGGCCAGCTCGGCGATCAGCGCCGCGTGTTCCACCTCCGCGTCGAGCATCCCGGCCAGGGCCCGCATGTCCCGCACTCCCACGCCACCGGTGCGCAGGACCGGCGGTGGGTCTTGCGCCCAGGCCCGGGTCAACTGGTCCAGATGTTGCAGCACCGATTCCCCGGCCCGGGCCGCCTCGGCCGCCACCGTCGAGGCATCCCGCACCGGCGCCTCCGTGAGCGGGGCGGCCGTGGGCACCTCGCGCACCAGCCGGCCCCCGCGCAGGGCCAGCGCCACCTCCCGGGGCAGCACCACCTGGGTCTCGGAGAGCCGGTGCAGGAGTTTGGCGCCCAGCAACCAGTGCACCGGTTCGGGCACCTGCTCGAAGGATCCCACTGCCGGCCCCCACATCAGCGCCGTCAGCATCCGCTTTGCTGGTTCCGGCGCCCCGGTGAGGGCTGCCGTCACGGCGGGCTTCGTCGTCGGCCATCCATCGGCGGCCCGCAGCCCGAGCGCGCGCAGCGGCGGGCCCAGACCCAGCGGAGCCGACGCCAGCGCCTCGCGGGCCCCCTCCACCAGCGAGATCGCCTCTGGGGACCCCAGCGCCAGGGCGCGGTCGAGCAGGTGCGCGGCGCCGTCGTCGGCCTCGAACCCCAGCGCCTCGGTGAGTGCGCGCACCGAGGTGGGGGAGGAGGGCGTGCTCATCACCGCCAGCGCTTCGGCCACGGTCAGGGTGGGGCGGTCCAGTTGCCCCAGCGCGTGGGTGATGGAGGCGCGCGAGCCGGCGCGGGTGGCCATCGCGGTGATCGACGACGGCGGTGGGGTGGCCAGATCCGGGCGGGTGCGCAGCATGTGCGCCAGGGCGTCGTCGTCCCAGCCTCGCAGGGTGCCGGCAAGGTCGGCGCCGGAGGGCACCGTCTCGGGTGCGGCAGGGCGGGAGGTCATCCGCACCATCTTAGTAAGTGTGTGGCTCCGGCTCGCGGTCGGGCAGCGTCAGGGTCGGGCAGCGTCAGGGTCGCGCCGACCGCGCCGCCACCCGGCCCCACCGCACCTGCACCCGCGCCCCATTGGGTTCGTCACTGCCTACGCGCGGCGTTACTCTGGGACCATTGAATACCGGCGGGTTCGATCCTGCCCAGTTACCACAGCACAGAAAGTCAGGGATCCAGGTGCCCACCGGCAAGGTCAAGTTTTTCGATGCTGATCGCGGGTTCGGCTTCATCGCCTCCGACGACGGCCAAGAGGTCTTCCTGCACGCCTCGGCCCTACCGGCCGACGCCGAGACGCCACGCCCGGGCACCCGGGTGGAGTTCGGGGTGGCCGACGGGCGGCGCGGCCTGCAGGCCCTGTCGGTGCAGGTACTGGACTCCGGGCCCTCGGTGGTGCGCGCCAAGCGCCGCCCCGCGGAGGACATGGCCGTGATCGTGGAGGACCTGATCCGCTCCCTGGACCGGGCCGGCGGGCGCCTGCGCGGTGGGCGCTACCCGGAGAAGGCCGAAGCGGCGAACCTGGCCCGACTCCTGAGGGTGGTGGCCGATGAGTTCGACGCGTGAGACCTTCGCCCCCCCGGCCCGCACCGGGTCGGTGCGCAAGCCGAACAAGGACGCCGTCCTGTCCGGCGCCGTGGACCTGGCGCGGATGGCCGTGGCCAGCGAGGCCGGGACCGACCTGGGTGAGTACCTCGGGTTCGAACTCGAGGGCGAACGGCTGGGCACCCATTACTTCACCACCACCGCGCCCGGGTACGTGGGCTGGCGCTGGTTCGTCACCCTGACCCGCGCCCCGCGTTCGCGCACGCCCGCGGTGGCCGAGGTCGGGCTGCTGCCCGGTGACGGGGCGTTGCTGGCCCCGGAGTGGGTGCCGTGGGCCGACCGGCTGGCCCCGGGGGACCTGAGCGCCACCGACCGGTTGCCCTACGACCCCGACGATGAGCGTCTGGAGCGGGGGTATGTGGCCACCGGGGATCCCGAGGCCGACCGGGTCGCGATCCGCGAGTTGGGCCTGGGCCGGGATCGGGTGATGAACCGCAAGGCCCTGGATGCCGCCGCCACCCGCTGGTACAACGGCCCCGCCGGCCCGGACACCTCCGGGGCACGCCAGGCCGGAGCGGACTGTGCCTCCTGCGGGTTCATCGTGCCGCTGGCCGGGTCGCTGGGCACCCTGTTCGGGGTGTGCGCGAACGAGTGGTCCCCCGACGACGGCAAGGTGGTCTCCCTGGACCACGGCTGCGGGGCGCACTCGGAGACCGACGTGCGCCGCCAGGGTGGGGAGTGGACCCAGTCCGACCCGCACCTGAACGACCTGGAACTGGAAGTGGTCGTCTCGGTGGAGCGCAGCCGCGCCGAAGAAGAGGACGACGACGGCGGCGACGGGCTCGACGGGCGTGAGACCGCTGAGGGCGCTGACGGGCGTGAGACCGCCGAGGATGCTGGTAGCCCGCAGGCCACCGAGGCCACCCAGACGGACGACGGCGAGGGTGCTGAGAGCCCGCAGAGCGCCGAGGCCACCCAGACGGACGACGGCGGCGGCGCTGGCAGCAAACAGAGCACCGAGGCCACCCGGACCGACGACGACGTGGCGACTGCCGACAGCAGTGTTGACACGGATGCAGATAGCTCTACTGCGGACAACAGTGTTGACACCGATGCAGATGGCGCGGAGAGGCGCGAGGACGACGCTTAACCTCGGCGGGTGTGGAAAACGCCACCGCTACTGCTGCAACCGCGTCGCTGCCGCTACTGCCGCATGGTGAAGGTGTAGCCGCCGGCGGATGCTCGGCCCTGGTGATATCTGTGGTCGTGGGCCATCCGATGATGGCGATGACATAGTGGCACCGCGTTATCGAGATCGGTGGGTCCGCTGTGGGACCAGGGGATGGCGTGGTGGAGTTCGCACCAGGCGTAGGGGCGTTGGCAGCCGTCGGCGGCGCAGGTGGTGTGGCGCACGGTCAGGGCGGTGCGTTGGGGTTCGGTGAAGAGTCGTTTGCTGCGCCCCAGGTCGAGTGGGATCGACTTTCCGTTCAGGACCGTTGGGATGAGGCCGGAGTTGCAGGCGAGTTGGCGGGCCTGGGCGGCGGAGATCTTTTCTCCGGTGTCCAACCCGGCTGCTGCGAGTCGTCCGCGGAGTACGTCTTCATCGAGGGTGACCACGATCGTGGCCGCGGTTTTGGGGCTGAGGTGGTCGGTGGGTAGGTGTTCGATGAGTTCTGCCAGGGCCAGGCCGTGCGTGTTCGCCCAGTCGGTGCGCCGCCCGTGGGCTACCCGGGCGGGGTTGGGCAGCCCGGACAGGTCCTCCATCGAACTGTCGGTCGCGCCCGTGCCGCGGCGTGCCTCTGCACCCAGTCCTGTGCCCGGTCCGGGGACCGGCTGCGGGCCCGGACCCGCGCGGGTGCCTGCTGCGGTGGCACCGGGGGCTTTGCTGGTGGCGTCATCGGCACCGAAGAGCGCGTCCTCATCCGCACTGGTGTTGTCGAAGGCCTGACGGCCCGCGCCGGCGTTACCGAACGCCCCGGCACCGCTGCCTGCGTTGCCGGTGCTGTCGTCGGTGCTGTTGTCTGCGGGTCCGTTGGTGCGGCGGGGTGCGGTCATGGTGTGGATGATCTTGCGCAGCAGGTGGCCGTGGAAGACCGGGAGGGTGAAGTGTCCGGTGACGGTGCCGTCGTGGTTGTCCCGCAGTGTCAGACGCGTCTGTGCCCGGGCGCGGGCTTCTTCATCGGCGATTTGGCCCTCTTCGTGCGCGTCGACGGTCTCGCGGTCCCTCTTCAGCGCCTCCAGTTGCCGCCGGGCGCGTTGGCGCAGCGCTGACGGGGGTATCTGCTTGGCCTTGTCCACCAGGTCCGCTTCGACCCGGTTCCGCTCCGCGGCGGTGAGGCCTTCGGGGAGTTTCTCTCCGGCGCCCACGATGATCTCGGCGTGCTCGGCAGAGATATCGCCTCCATCCAGGGCCCGCTGGGTGGGGACACGATCGGTGAGCCGGGTGGCGAGTTTGGTCTCTCGGCTGGTCTCACGCCCGTCGTCGTTGGTGTGCTTGGCCGCCCATGAGGCGGTATCGGCATGACCGGATCTCTGGGCGGTTCTGGCCTGATCGGCGGCGGCGAGGACTTTGAGCTTGTAGGCCCGCACCCGCGACTCGATCCGCTTCAGATCCACCAGCAACTGTCCCTGCCCTGCAGCGTTCAACCCACGTGGGTCCAACCCCACCAACCCATCCAGCGCGGCATAGACCTCCTGGGTGGGGGAGATATGCGGGAGCGGGTGGACTGCCATAAACCCACACTACCTAGAACAGGCGTTCGAGTCAATGGTTCGAACGAAACTCTTTCACATTGCACACGTTCGATCCGATGCATGGCAGATTCGATGAAGCCCCTGCTCGTTCGTTGTGTTCCGGGCCGGTCGAAGCCAGGCCCGACGACGACGGCGGTGCCCGGCCGTTCAGGTCGCCGACCCGACCTCCTTGGCCAGCAGCGCCACGTGCAGGGCGGTGCGGGTTTCGGCGTCGGCCAGGTCCACGCCGAGGATGCGTTCGATCCTGCGCAGCCGGGCGTACAGGGCCTGCCGGCTCAGGTGCAGGGCGCGGGCCAGGGGAGCGATGGCCCCGCCGGCCTCTAGGTAGCGGCGCAGCACGGTGACCAGGCCGGTGCCGTGCTGGTCGTCGTGGATGAGCAGTGGGGCGAGTTGGCGCTCGGCGAAGGCGGTGAGGCGTTCGTCGCCACCCAGCAGCATCAGCAGCCCGCGGATCCCGATGTCGGCGATGCGGTGGTACGCCTTGCGGTGCTCGGCCGGGATCAGCGCGGCGGCGCGGGCGATGTAGCCGGCTTCGGTCAGGTCTGCCCCGGCCTGGGAGATGCTGTGCCGCTCCGGCGTGGCGCCCACCACCGCGCCCTGCCGGACGCCGCCAGGGGTGACCGCGGTGCGCCCCAGCGCTGCCGCGAACGTCTCCAGCGCCGCCTCCGGGCTCGTCCTTGCCGGTAGCGCTACCAATACCCCGACCAGGTCCTCGTCCAGCGGGCTGACCAACGCGGATAACTGCGCCTGGGCGATAGCGCGCGAGACCGCCTCGGCCAGGGCCTGCTCCGACCGCGGGCCGGCGAGCGGGTCGGCGCGGTGGTCGCTGAGCGGGTCGGCACCGCGGTCGCTGAGCGCGTCCGCACCCGGTGAGTCCGCGCCGTCGCGTCTGCCTGAGGCCGCCCCCGCCCCGGCCACCCCCGCCCCGGCCGCCCCCGCCCCCGCCCCAGCACCCCCGTCGTCGGCCCGCCCCCGCGCGACGCACAGCGCCAGGTAACGCTGCGCCCGCACCAGGCCGAACGCCTCGGCGGCCGCGCGCACGTCCTCATCGGGCGCGCGGGCACCGGTGTCGGCGAACCCGGCGAGGAAGCGCTGCAGGGCCCGGGAGCGCAGCGAGGCCGCATCGCGTTCCATCAACCGCGCCACCGCCAACGCCTGCGCGGCCCGCTCCACCAGCATCCGCGCCGCCGACGGGGGCACCACGGGCTTGCCCACCAGAACCAGCCGCCCCCAGTCGCCCTGGGTGCCGCCCACACCGGTCACCAGCCACCCGTGCTCGGGCACCTCGTGGGTGCCGCCCACCCGGTCCACCAGCCGGGAGCGGGCCGACCAGTCGGTCAGCACCTGCGCATCGGCCCGGGTGTAGGCGATCACCTCATGGGCCAGGTTCTCCAGCACCACCGCGGTGCCGGCCATCTGCGCGGTGCGCTCGATGATCTCCTGGGCATCGGCGCCGGCGACGGCCACCTGGGTGAAGACCTCATGCACCTGCCGGGTGAAGGTGAGCAGTTCGTGCTGATCGTCCACGATCCGGGCATGCACCGCCTCGGTGATGGTGACGAACTTGACCGTGCGGTGCAGCGCCACCACCGGCAGCGCCGCCGCACTGGCCTCATCGACCATCACCTGGGGCACCGAGGCGAAGCGCCGCCCCAGTTCCACCACCAGCGCCGCCGCCCCGGCCGTGGCCAGCCCGCGGATGTACTCGCGCTGGCGCGCCGGGTCGTCGGGCAGGGCCACCAGGGTGGTGAGCAGCAACTCCCCACCGGAGAGCAACGCCGCCGGGTCATCGCCTTCGAACACGTGCACCCACCGCACCGGCCGGTCCAACTGGTCCGCACCGGTGAGCAGCCGGGGGATCCCGGTCTGCACGGCGGGGGAGTCCAACACCTGACGCACCGTGATCGACATTGACACAGTGTATGGAATTCGCCCGCCAAACGAACAGTATGTACCTACCGCCGGGGCCCGCACGGGCGCAGACTGGCACTATGACCACCACCGACACAGCCACTGCCGCCTCCACCACCGCCAACACGCCCGTGTCCCACTGGGTGAACGGGCAGCCCTACGCCGGCACGGCCGAGCGCAGCGCCGAGGTGTTCAACCCCGCCACCGGCCAGGTCTCCTCCCGTGTGGCCCTGGCCGGCGCCGAGGACGTCGAGCACGCCGTGGCCGCCGCCACGGCTGCCTTCCCCGCCTGGCGGGACACGTCCCTGGCCAAGCGCACGGCCATCCTGTTCACGTTCCGGGAACTGCTGAACGCCCGCAAGCACGAGTTGGCCGAGATCATCACCGCCGAGCACGGCAAGGTGCTCTCCGACGCCCTGGGTGAGATCACCCGCGGCCAGGAAGTGGTTGAGTTCGCCTGCGGCATCGCCGACCTGGTCAAGGGCGGGATGACGGAGAACGCCTCCACCAACGTGGACGTGTACTCGGTGAACCACCCGCTGGGCCCGGTGGCGATCATCTCCCCGTTCAACTTCCCGGCCATGGTGCCGATGTGGTTCTTCCCCCTGGCCCTGGCCACCGGCAACACCGTGGTGCTCAAGCCCAGTGAGAAGGACCCCAGCGCCTCGTTGTGGCTGGCCGAACTGCTGGCCGAAGCGGGTCTGCCCGACGGGGTCTTCAACGTGGTCCAGGGCGACAAGGTCGCCGTGGACTCCCTGCTCACCCACTCCGACATCAAGGCCGTCTCCTTCGTCGGCTCCACCCCGATCGCCCGGTACGTCTACGAGACCGCCACCGCGGCGGGCAAGCGGGTGCAGGCCCTGGGCGGGGCGAAGAACCACATGCTGGTGCTGCCCGACGCCGACCTGGACCTGGCCGCGGACGCTGCGGTCAACGCCGGGTTCGGTTCCGCCGGGGAGCGGTGCATGGCCATCTCGGCCCTGGTGGCCGTGAGGCCGGTGGGTGATGAGTTGGTCGCCAAGATCACCGAACGGATGAACAACCTCACCGTGGGTGATGGCCGCCGCAACTGCGATATGGGCCCGCTGGTCACCAAGGACCACCGTGACAAGGTGGCCTCCTACATCGACGCCGGGGAACGTGACGGCGCCGTGGTGGTGGCCGACGGACGCACCGTCACCCCCGACGGCGACGAGGCCGGCTTCTGGCTCGGCCCCACCCTGCTGGACCAGGTCACCCCGGGCATGAGCGTGTACACCGATGAGATCTTCGGTCCGGTGCTCTCGGTGCTGCGCGCCGACACCTACGAGGAGGGCCTGGAACTGATCAACACCAACCCCTACGGCAACGGCACCGCCATCTTCACCAATGACGGTGGCGCCGCGCGCCGGTTCCGCAACGAGGTGGAGGTCGGCATGGTCGGGGTGAACGTACCCATCCCGGTGCCGGTGGCCTACTTCTCCTTCGGTGGCTGGAAGGCCTCCCTCTTCGGTGACGCGCACGCCTACGGGCATCACGGGGTCAACTTCTACACCCGCACCAAGGTGATCACCGAACGCTGGTTGGACCCCAGCCACGGCGGCATCAACCTCGGCTTCCCCCAGAACGACTGAGACGAAGGCACCATGACCACCACCGAGACGGCACGCACAGCGGACACCCAGCGCACCTACGACCTGGACCGGTCGCACGTGTTCCACTCCTGGTCCGCCCAGGGCGCTCTGGACCCGATGGTCATCACCCGGGCGCAGGGCTCCTACGTCTGGGATGACCAGGGAAAGAAGTACCTGGATTTCTCCTCCCAGATGGTCAACGTCAACATCGGCCACCAGCACCCCGCGGTGGTCCAGGCCATCAAGGACCAGGCCGACAAGATCTGCACCATCGCCCCCGCCCACGCCAACGACGCCCGCTCCGAGGCCGCCCGCCTCATCGCCGAGCGCGCCCCGGAAGGCCTGGAGAAGGTGTTCTTCACCTCCGGCGGGGCCGAGGCGGTGGAGAACGCGGTGCGGATGGCCCGCCTGCACACCGGGCGGAACAAGGTGCTGTCCACCTACCGCAGCTACCACGGCGCCACCTCGGCGGCGATCAACCTCACCGGTGACCCGCGCCGCTGGGCGAACGAGTTCGGCAACGCCGGGTACGTGCACTTCTTCGGCCCGTTCCTGTACCGCTCCCCGTTCCACTCCGAGACCCAGGAGCAGGAGACCGAGCGCGCCCTGGCCCACCTGGAGCAGACCATCGCGTTCGAGGGTCCGGGCACCATCGCCGCGATCATCCTGGAGACCGTGCCGGGCACCGCCGGCATCATGCCCCCGCCGCCGGGTTACCTGGCCGGGGTGCGCGAACTGTGCGACCGGCACGGCATCGTCTACATCGCCGATGAGGTGATGAGTGGGTTCGGCCGCACCGGCACGTGGTTCGCCTTCGAGCACTACGACGTGGTGCCGGACCTGATCACCTTCGCCAAGGGCGTCAACTCCGGATACGTGCCCCTGGGCGGGGTGGTGCTCAACAACGAGATCGCCGCCACCTTCGATGAGCGCGTCTACCCCGGCGGGTTGACCTACTCCGGCCACCCGCTGGCGTGCGCAGCGGCCGTTGGGGCGATCACGGCGATGACCGACGAGGGCGTGATCGACAACGCCGCCACCCTGGGTGAGCAGGTGGTGGGCCCGCGCCTGGCCACAATGGCCGAGGACCACCCGGTGATCGGGGAGGTGCGCGGCCTGGGCATGTTCTGGGCCCTGGATCTGGTGATCGACCGCGACACCCGCGAACCGCTGGCCCCGTACGGCGGCACCAGCGCGGCGATGGGTGAACTCATCGGCGCGGCGAAGCAGGCCGGCCTGCTGGTGTTCAGCAACTACCACCGCATCCACGTGGTGCCCCCGTGCACCGTGACCGAGGCGGAGTTGACGCAGGGCCTAGACATCCTCGATGAGGTGCTGCACGTCGCCGATGCGCACACCACCGCTGGTTCCAACCAGCGGTAAGGCAACAACGGACGACGACGACGCCCGGCGGTCGTTGCAGAACTCACCGCCGGGCGGTGGTCGTCTCTGCGCCCGTCGAGGGGTATCGAAGTGGGGCCCAGGTTTGTCTCAGCGATAGGCTGTCCGGTCGATGGAGGCCTCGTAGATCTGCTGTCCCAGGTTAGTGTTCCAGATGCGTCGTGGGCGGGTCGGTACCAGGGGGCCGCCCGTGACACCGCCCGGTCTTGGGTGTCGATTCAACCAGGCCACGGTCTCGACCGCTGCGTACCGTGTGGAACTGCGCCCATGGCGGTCGTAGAGTTCGTCCAGCACTGGGACCAGGTCGGAATCGCGAGAGGCCAGTACAACAACATCGATGTCGGCTCTCTCCGACTCGTTGATGCACGCCACCGCGCACAAGACGTCGATTCCCTTCTCGCGCGGTCGCCCGATCGGCACCTTCTTGCCGTTGACATCTCGGGTCTCCCTGCCGTCTGCGCCTCGTTGATACGCGTACTTGAGGTCGCGCAGTACGACCTGCGCGCCGTCCTCCCGCCACTGGCTGGCCTGGTCGATGCAACGGCGGTGTTGTTCCCAGTCGTGATCCACGTGGGGGAGTCCCCGAAACACAGTGACGCGGTGCAACTCGGCTTGAGGAAACCCCGTTCGTTGGCGTGCATTTCGCTCGCGGATCGCGTTTCGCGCGAACTGCATCGGGTGGATGAGTGAGTCGCGTTCGGGCCCACCCGGATCGAAGACGTCGCGCGCTGTCAGGTGAACGTTCTGGTAGTCGATCACCACGGATGCTCGCAGCACTGCTCCTCCATGAAAAAAAATCCCCGCCAATCCGTAGACGGCGGGGAGCAAGGCTTCAGTGTTTCCCATAGCGCAACGCGAGTCAAGTTGAGGAGCGCCAAGATGGATCCGAGTGCAGGACTGAGTTTATACCAAGGGGCCTCATCGTTCGACTGTCCTCGCCACCCACGGTGAGCAGGTAATCAGCCCTCGCCTAGCCTCGATGACCGAGAACCACCCCGGTTCCAACCAGCGGTAACAACGGACGACGACGACGCCCGGCGGTCGTTGCAGAACTCACCGCCGGGCGGTGGTCGTCACGTGCTGCAAGAGGGAGAGATAGCGCTCGGCCAGGTCCTCCTCGCGGGCGTGCGTGGCGAGCCACTGCGCGCCGCTGTCCCCGACGTCGAGCAGGCTGCGGTCCTGCTCGAGGGTGCGCCACAGCCCGGCGAGGGCCTCCACATTCCCGGAGGGCACCACGTGCCCAGCGCCGGCGTCGGTGAGGATCTGAGCCGGTTCACCGGCCAGCGCCCCGGTGACATGTCGGCCGGTGCCGATCACCTCTAGGAGCTTCGAGGGCACCGTCCAGGCCATCGGCTCCCAGGGCCGCAGGCTCACCAGCACCGTGTCGGCCCAGGTGTACTGCGTTGCGGTTTCGGCGGGGGACACCGGGTCCAGGAACGTCACCGGTGCCTGGAGTTGGTCAGCCAGCGCCCGGACCTCGGGGCGCAGCGCCCCATCGCCCACGATGCGCATCTGCCCGCCCACACCCTGCTGCCGGAGTAGTGCGGCGGCTCGCACCGCAGTTGCCAAGTCCTGAGATCGGCCCACGGTGCCCAGATAGAGGATGCGGAGCGGACCATCGTGGTCGATGCGTGCCGACACCTGCTGCTGGTTGGTCCCGGTGCGGATCACGTGCACCGGCGGCATGCCGCGGTCGCGGAGCCGTTGGGCGAAGGCCTCCGAGGTGGTGACCAGCGCGGTGGCCCGGCGCTGCGCCCACGTCACCACATGGTGAGCCGCAGTGGCGAGAACACTGGTGAGCACGCTGGACTCGTCGTCCTGCCATTGGCGCCGGTAGGAGATCAGGTCCGGCCAAGCATCGCGCATCTCCACCACCACCGGCACGCCCAGCAACCGCCCGAGGACAGCACCGGCGAGGACTGTGGGCAGACTGGGGGCGGTCGCCACGATCACGTCCGGGCGGTGCCGGCTGAATCTGGTCAGGCCTACCCGGACGGTGTCCACCGCGGCGATGATTTGGTCCAATCCGCGGGTGCGCACCGTCTTGTCATAGGGCAGGTACCGCACACGGTGCACCACCTCCCCCCAGGCACCGGCTGAGCGGGCTCCGGGGCGAAGCACAGCGTGTTCGGCGCGCACATAGCCGTGCGGGTAGTGCGGGGGAGTCGTGATCACGTTGACCCGCACGCCGCGGTTGCGCAGGTGCGGCACCAGTGCGGACCAGCGCCGCTGTGGGGCCCCGACCTCGGGCGGGTAGTAGTGGCTCAGCAGGAGCACGCGCATCAGGTTGCTGCCTTCCGCCACGGCACTGGCGCCGAGGCCCACACCGGTAGCCGCAGGTATGCCGCTGCCACGGCGAGGATGAGTACCGCCGTGACCACCTGCAAGGGCACTGGGGCGTCCAGCAGCATCGGCAGGGTCAGCAGGCACATCGAGGCGGCCACGAAGCTCACGGTGCCGGCGACCCGCAGGTGAGACCAGCCGGCGGTGATCAGGCGCTGGTAGATGTGCAGTTTGTGCGGTTCGTACCAGCGTTCCCCGGCCCGGATCCGTAGTTGCAAGGTGTAGGCGGTGTCCAGGAGGTACACCAGGAACGGAGCCAGGAGCGCGGCGATTGGTACCCCGTTGCCCGCCAGCACCAGTGCGGCCGCGGTGAGCGCGGCGCCGATCGAGTAACTGCCCACATCCCCGAGGAAGATCTTGGGCGCCACCGCATTGAACGGCAAGAACCCCAACGCGGCGCCGGCCAAGGAGGCGCTGAACAGTGCGGTGGTGGGGCTGTCGGCGGTCAGAGCCAGTACCGCGAGCCAGAGTCCGCTGACCACGGTGTGGGTTGAGACCAAGCCGTTGGCGCCGTCCATGAAGTTGGTGACGTTGACCGCCACCAGCAGGGCACCGGCGGCGAACAATGCCCACACCGGGCTCCACCCAGTGAGGATCGTTCCCACCAGGGCTACCAGGAATCCCAGCACCACTTGGATCGCGAACCGGAACCTGGCGCTGAGGGAGGTGAGATCATCGTTGAAGCCGAGCGCGCCGTACAACACCGTGCTCGCCAACAGCCAGGACGCCCCCATGGCGTGATAGTCCGACCCCAGGGTTGCCCCGACCAGCACCCCGATCGCGAGGGCCACCAGCACGGCGAGCCCGCCCCCACGAGCAACGGGCTGGTGGTGTAGCGATCGGGCGACCGGAGCATCAACCACACCGAAATGGTGCAGCACCCGGATCAGCACCCAGGTCAGGCCGGCGCCGGTGAGCGCTGCGCCGGCGCCGGCGGCCAGCACGCCCATCAAGTTTCGGTCCCCACCCGCTTCAACCACGCGAGCACGTCCTCGGCCGGGAGCAACCCCGCCCGACTGCGCAACTCGGCCAGGTCGGTCAACTGCCGCGGCTGCAGGGGAGGAACCTGTACGTGCGTGATCAGCTCGTGGTGGGGGCGTTCATCGGTTTCGGCGGCGCCCAGGCGGCTCTCCCGGAGTTTCTCCCCGGGGCGCACCCCGGTGTAGACCACATCGACGTTGACTGCGCCGTTGAGTTCGGCGTATCGGCGCGCGATGGTCTCCACGTGCACCGCGTCGCCCATGTCCAGCACCAGGGCTTGGCCCGGGCCGCCGATCGTGGCTGCCTGCAGCACCAACTGGCAAGCCTCGTTGACTGACATGAAGTACCGGTACATGCCTGGATCGGTGATGGTCAGGGGCCGGTTGGTTGCGACCTGGGCGCTCCAGGTGCGCAGCGCCGAGCCACGGGAACCCAACACGTTGCCGAAGCGCACCGAGATGTAGTGCTTGCCTGATCCATTGGCCACCCCGGCCACCAAGCGTTCGGCGGCGCGTTTGGAGTAGCCGAGCACACTGATGGGGTCGGCGGCCTTGTCGGTGGAGATGTGAACGAACCGGGCGACATCGTGCCGCTTGCAGGCGCGAGCGAGGTCGTAGGTGACGTGCACGTTCGCGGACAGTGCCTCGTAGGGGAACCGCTCGAGCAAGGGCAGGTGCTTGAGCGCGGCGGCGTGGAACACCACATCGGGCCTGATGGTGCCGATCAATTCATCCACCATGCCCGGTACGCGCAGGTCGCACAGGACCACGTCCTCCGAATCCAGGAGCGCGCTGCCCTCGATGGACAGTTGCGTGGTGTGCAGGCCGGACTCATCACGGTCGGTCAACACCAACCGCCGGGGGGCGAACTGGGAGATCTCCCGCGCCAGTTGTGAACCGATCGAACCCCCTGCGCCGGTGACCAGCACGACCTTGCCATCCAGGTACGCCGAGATGGCCTGGAGATCGGTATCGACCGGGTTGCGCCCTATGAGGTCCTCCAGGCCCACCTTGCGGAACATCGCCTGGGTGGTGAGGCGGTGTTCCCTTCGTGCTTCCTCCGGGGCCACCGTCATCAGTGCCGAGGTGGAGGGCATGGTACGGAACTGCAGACCAGCCTCACGGGCGACCCGCGAGGCGCGCAGCACCACCTCACTGCTCGCGCTCGGGATCGCTAGCAGGGCGGTGTCTGCGTTGGTGCGCTCGGCGACCTTTGCCAAGTCATCCAGCGTGCCCATCACCCGCACGCCACCGATACGCAAGAATCGCTTGTGCGGGTCATCATCAAGGAGTGCAACCGGGACGTAGTGGTTGTTCCGGTCGGTCTGCATCATCTCGATGGCCAGCGCCCCACCCTCGCCGGCTCCGAGGATCAACGTGCGCGGACCATTGGACTTGCGTGTCTGGTTGCTGCCTTGGCGAAGGGCGAAGAAGCGCACCGCAGCCATGAGGCCGACTGCACCTGTGAAGGAGAACAGCGCTACGGACAGCGGAATCGGTCGCGAGGGGAGTAGGACCGTGTAGATTGTCAGCGCGATCGCGATCAAGGCGCCGATCATCGCCAACGTGACGATCTCGTCGCGAGACCCATACCGGTACTGGCCGCGGTAGATCAGCGCCGCGCCGAGCGATACCTGGATCACCACGGCAATGAGGACGGCCGACATGAGGCCCCCGGCCCGCACGGGCACATCCGCCAGATCGAACCGCGCGAGGGCGAACGCAGTAAGAGTCACCACCCAGCACAGCACATCCACCGATGCGCGGAGCACCCAGTCGGCGCGGCTGGAGCGCTGGTGGCGGGGAGTGATCCCTCGGCCAGCGTCAACTGGGGATGGTGGTACGGGTGGCCTACTCACACAGACACTCCCCAAAGACCCCCTACAATTGGGCAACTTACCTGCTCAGAGTACCGAGGGACCCTACCATCAGGTAGAGCATGTGCTGTTTGGCACCGCTGGCGCTACCTTAGCCTTGTTGGGGTTGACCCCGTTTCGTGGGCATCGGTTAAGCGGCTTGTGCGGTTATCGTGGTGAGCCGGTGCTCGAAGGCTACCGGGCTGATCTGGCCGAGCGCGCAGTGGCGTCTGCGGCGGTTGTAGACGTTCTCGATCCATGAGCTGACCGCGGCGATAGTTTCGACTCGGGTGGCGAAGGTGTGCCGCTGGTAGAACTTTGTCTTCAGCGTCGACCAGAAACTCTCCTGCTGGGCGTTGTCCCAGCACACCCCGGTGCGTCCGACGGACAGACGCACGTCGATCTCCTCGGCGACGGCAGCCAGTTGACTCGAGGTGTATTGACAGCCGCGGTCGGCGTGGAAGATGACCTTTGCGGTGGAGCCGGTGTACCCGAGTACTCGACGGGAGCAGCCGTCGCGCACCGCGCACAGGTACAGCCAGCCCTGTCCGGTAGCCAGAGAGGTGATGTCTGAGGTCCAACACGAGGTTCAGCGCACCTCGGTCGAAGTCTCGCTCGACCAGGTCAGGGATGGCATGCGGCTTCTGATCGGCGATCGTGCTCACCGGGCGCCACGGGCGCGGACTGATCCCGCGAATCTCGTTCTCCCGCATGAGTTTCGCGACCGTCTTAGGCGATACGACCTCGCCGGCATCGCGTAGTCCGCCAAGATCCGTGGGGCGCCGTTGACGCCATCGGAGGCGTCGTGGGCGACCTTGATCTTGACCGTCAGATCGGCCCGACGCGCCGCCCGCGACCCGGGCTGGCTGGACTGTCGTTGCTGCCAGGCGTAGTAGCCCGAGCGGGAGACTCCGAGCAGGTCGACCATCCTGGTCACGTCACAGTTGGCCTTCTCCGCCTCGATCACTGCGAACGCCCGTTCGGGTTCGACGCGTTCTCCGCCACGAAGAAGGCTCTGATATGCAGGTGATCCTCTCCCGGGTCTGAGGACGCGATGCGCGGCCGCCGGGGAGGGCGGAGAAGAGGTCCCTGCATGCCTTGGTCACCATTTTTAGAGCGCCGTCCTTTGGGGGTGTCGGGGGTCGAGGTCCGCTTGGGCCACGGACTGGTCGATGACTACCTCAGATTCGTCGCGGCCCGATGCCGACCGAACACGGTGCTCGCTTGCGGGTATGACCTGAAGGTGTTCTTCACCGTCGTGGCCAAGGACCCGGTAGAGACCAGGAAGAACACATCGAGTACGCCGCGGTTCTTGATATCGGTCAGGACACTCATCCAGAACTTCGCACCCTCGCCACCGGTCCCTGCCCATAGGCCCAGGACGTCCTTCTCCCCGGCCAGGGTGACCCCGATCGCGGCATAGACCGGCCGGTTCGCGACCTGACCGTCACGGACCTTCACCATGATGGCATCGATGAAGATCGCCGCGTAGACGCCCTCCAGGGGACGATTGACCCACTCGGTCATCTCCTCGATCACCTTGTCCGTGATCCGTGAAATGGTCTCCTTGGAGACCGAGGCGCCATAGATCTGGTCGAAGTGCGCAGCGATCTCACCGGTGGTCAGGCCCTTGGCATACAGCGAGAGCACGATCTCATCGACCCCGCTCAACCGCCGTTGCCCCTTCTTGAGGATCTGCGGCTCAAACTTCCCTCGCGGTCACGAGGGACCTCGATCTCGTCCTTGCCAGTGGCCTCGGTCAACACCGTCTTGGGCCGGGTCCCGTTGCGCACATCGCGGCCACCACGCTCAGGTTCGGCCCGGTTGTTCTCATGGCCCAGGTGCTCGGTCATCTCCTCGTTCAGCGCGGTCTCGAGCACGTACTTGGTGAACTGCTTCAACAACCCGTCCGGGCCAGTCAGCGACAGGCCTTGGTCCTTGGCCAACTTGACCAGCTCGGCTGCAGCGGCCACTTCAGGCGATGGCTCGGATTTCTTCTTCGGTGGATTCACATCGCTCAGTGTCGTAGTCATCACGGCACCTTCCCCGCCAGGCCCACGCCCGGCGTGCCAGGCCGGAAACACCGAAAAATCCACAGTCCCCCACCGAACGGGGTCAACCTCATTGGTCGCTAGTTGGAGTTAGCGACCATCTGCTCGATGGTGCGGGTGATGCCCAGGTAGGCTTGCTCGGTGTAGTGGTAGGCCGCCGGGCCCCACTTGTGCGCGGAGTCTGCGATGGCGTCCTTGCCGATCACATGCGTCCGAACGCCCGCATCCTTGAACACCTGATGATAGCGAGAGAATGCCCTGTTCCAGTGCCGCGCCGACTTGTTCCACCACTTGTTGGCCGGGGTGCCTACGTCGGTGTGGCTGGCGAAGGTGGCCTCGATGAGCAACGTCCGTTCGATCAATCCGGTTTGGCGTAGTAGCCCGATGAAGGCGGACGCCGCTGGCAACCAGAGCGCGAAGTGCTCGTTGGATCCGAAGGCGATCATCGGAGACGCATCCGGAAAGTGCTGAAGCAAGTTGGAATCCAGCAACTCCTGGGAGCGCGTGACGTACTCGCCGTCGCCCAATGCCACGACGCCCAGGCGTTCGTCGACCAAGTCCAGCACCAGAACGTCGATGTCGTCGGCTTGCTGCGCCAAAGCACTCCGCATCGAACTAGCGAAGTCGTTCACCACCATGCGCTGCTGGAAGGTCGACGCAAGGTCGGGATCCTCGGGCAGGTCCACGGACTCCGTGGTGGTGCTGATCAACGACTGCCGCGCTGTGTACCCATTGAGCACGTGATCCGGTCCCAGATACTCGTACATGTCCCGGGAGACGCAACTGCCGTATAGCAGCACGCGACGCGAGGCCCCACCCATGGAGTCTCCCTTCTGGGATCAGTGGACCGATGAACTGCAACCCAATCTAATGCGTCACTACTTCGAAGGGCCTGGCATCGTGACTGGACTGGGTTTGGTAGAGAGACTCCTGAGTAGGGAACTAGGACGTCTCAATGTCAGCGTGGCGCTGCCGCTCATGCGGTGGTTGGTTCCTGAGCACCTGACGCCTGGCTCAGAGGATGGATATTGTCACCTTCGGGGCCGCGAGCATGCGCGTTACTGGCGTCGGGGGTGAAGGAGCGGCCAGCGGCTATTCCTCAGCCTTGAATTCGGGAAGCCGGTCACCGATGCCGAGCATACTCTCGATGGCGGCGAGCGATCGAGGGGCGGCCATCCCATCGCCATATGGGTTGACCGCATGCGACATGAACTCGTACTGCGCGTGATCGGCTATCAACGAGCGGACCTCGGTGACGATGCGGTTTTCGTCTGTTCCGATCAGCCGGACTGTTCCGGCCTCGACGGCCTCGGGCCTTTCAGTATTCTCCCGCAGCACGAGCACCGGCTTGCCCAAACTCGGGGCCTCTTCCTGGATGCCACCTGAGTCGGTTAGCACGAGGGTGGACAGCGAGAGCAGCCGGGTGAAGTCGCCATACGGGAGGGGCTCGGTAACGATTACGTTGCTCAGTCCGGCGAGGTAAGGCAGCACCGCAGTCCGCACCATTGGATTGCGGTGGACAGGCAGCACAATGACATAGTCACGGAACTCTGTGGCAAGGCGGTGCAGGGCGCGCCCCACGCCATGCATGGCTTCCCCCCAGTTTTCCCGCCTGTGGGTGGTCACAAGGAGCACCTGCCTGCCGGAGTCGGCCAGCCTCGCGAGGTCCGGATCGGAGAAGGGCCCCCCGGCTTCTACAGCGCGCAAAAGCGCGTCGATTACGGTATTACCCGTAACAACGACCGAACCCGGGTCGACCTGTTCACGCAACAGGTTGGCTCGTGAAGTGGCCGTGGGAGCTAGGTGCAGCGTAGCGACCTGACTCGTAATCCTGCGGTTTGCCTCTTCGGGGAAGGGGGACTCGATGCTTCCACTGCGCAGGCCGGCCTCTAGGTGCACCACGGGGATGCGGCGGTAGAAGGCTGCAATTGAAGCCGCAGCCACGGAGGAGGTGTCCCCTTGGACCACCACGGCGTCCGGGGCAACCTCCTCTAGAATTGGATCGAGTCGGTCGAAGACCTTAGCCATCAGCAGGTTCAGTGTCTGCCCGACCCCAAAGACGTCCAAGTCGTAGGTGGGATCGATATCAAAGATCTCGTTGACTTGGTCCAGCATCATCCGGTGTTGGCCGGTGACGACAGTGATGGACTCCAGTTTTGGCGCTCCTTCGATGGCCTTGATGACCGGAGCTACTTTGATTGCTTCAGGACGGGTACCGTAGATCGTCATAACGCGGGGTCTAGGCATTGGAAATCCTCTGTCGTTAATCCACAGGCAACTATCTCGGGCCAGATCACTGTACTGCGCCGGTGCTCTGGGGGTCCTCGGCGACCAGGAGACAAGCGCCTCGCAACACACCACCACCACGAAAGGGCCAACTCCTTACGACGTTCAAGGCCGCTCCCGTCTGGATCGATCCGTCTCCCGGGACTACCCAGAGCGGCCCAGCAGTTCCGCGTCGCCGGGCCATACCACCAGTTGCCATCGCTTCACCTTACAGGGCGAGTATTGATCCTAGATCTTGCTCAGAGACTCAGCGGTGTTTGCCGCCTCGTGTACATTAACTGCAAACCTCAAGCAACTCCGACCGTCCCGGTACGGCTGGAGCCATCCAATCCGTAGAGTTCATACACCCTTCGAATGCACTAATGATATAGCACCGCAGAAAGAGGCTACGATTACATGCATTTCTGGTTTCATGACGACATAACAGAACACCACGTGCAGCGCTCTCTGGTACGAGCCCTGCGGAGTTACGGCCATACCGTGTCGACTACTGGGAAGATTACCCACCTGTCACGCTATCCGAAAAGCGCAGCAGAGTACGCGGTATGCGAACGGAGTGTCCGTGCTCTGGAACAAAGTGGAGCTGATGTCCTAGTGTGCTTTCGCCCAGGAAGCCTCCCTCCTCCTCTCTTGGACCGTGCACGTAAAGCAGTCGATCTCACAGTTGCATGGTTCTCAGATGATCCCGTCCATTACAAATCCGTCTACGCCGACTCAGCCCCAGCCTATAATATCGTTTTACATACGGGCGGGGTCGGTACACTCGAAGTCTACAGAGAGTCTCTCGGCCTGAGAAACGGCGTACAATTTCCATTCTGGACGGATAATATTGAGCACCCCTTCAATGGAGAGGCCACGGAAAAGTGCTTCGACATCCTCTTCCTGGGAAACGTCCATGATGAAGTCCGTCGAGATAGGCAAGAGTACCTCAGTGCCTTAGGCGAGCGTGTCGCACATTTTGGGAAGCCCTCAAGGGAAGCAGGAAGCCAGCATCGCGGTATCATCGAAAGCCTTCAAGAACTGCATGCGGTAGCGCGCAGATCACGCTTCGGCTTGAACTTTGCTCAGAGATTTTATCAGTATAGGAACAGTCCAAACTGGTCGATAGCCCTTGAAAGGTCAGGCCACTTCAGCTTCACAAGCAGACTCGTACAGTACCTAGCAATGGGTCTGCCTGTCATGACCCGAGATATTGATGCACTAGGCAGAAGTGTAGTGCCAGAGGTGCTAGAGGCTCAAAGTGCGGCCAGAGCAAGGGCTATCGCAGACGATATGGACGAAGCAGACAGGCTCAACCTCGCACAACAATCTCATCAGAGGCAAAGATCTGCATTCCACGCTGCGAATCGAGCGCGGTTTCTACAGCAACTTGTGGAGAACGACCGATGGCGCCGGTGGTCGTTAGACGACCGAGCCGAAGCTTTTCAAAATTTCTCACAAGAAGTCTCGGATCGCCAACCCTCCAGATTTCGCCGTGCGAAGTATAAGGTCAAGTTGATGGCGCGCTCGAAACCTCTGGTGGTAGGTCTCACCGGTACGGGCTGGGCAAACCCGTCGAGTCTGCTGAAGTGGACTAATGATGCCCTGAGCGCCACTAGAACGGATGTTATCCAAATAAATCCATTCCACTTTCCTCATCTCATCCGTTCAGACTTACAGGGGCACTTCCGCGGTATTATCGACCTATCCCGTGATAGACACGCCAAACGTCTCGACACAATTATATCCGTCGGCGGTGAGTACCTGATCACCTCGACTGGTGCAAGCCTGCCACCCGTTCTTTCACTGTGGGAGCGTTCCGAGTATAGTTCTCGACGGGTTGAACGATTGGCTCAACACAGCAATGCGCTGATTATCAGTTCCTCCGCTTTAGCGGAAGAACTCGCGAACTTGGGATACTTCAACACAATTGTCGCGTCAAACGTGTATACTAAATACTCCGAGCCTGTATCGGTGGATAAACCTGCTCAACGGGCCGTGGTTAGAGTGATTGCGGACCGCTTTAGGGATATCGAACTCGCCGCACCATGGATTCTTGATGAAATGTTCCAAGACGAGGTGGTGATCGACCTAGACGGAAACGATGCGGAACAAAGCGCCCCCGAAGGGCATACTGTGAACGCGGTCCTACTTGTGCCAGATATGACGGGGCCTGTTCCCCGGTCACCCCTCCATGGTTTAGCCCTCCAGTCACCAGCACTCCAGTTCGCGCCACGAATGTCTACAGTGCGCACTGACACTATAGAAAATGGTCCATTCATTACCGTAGGCGGAATCGCAGAGTTGGAGTACAAAATGCTTTTGTATACCCGTGATCGGCGTCTGATGCTGGACTACCTTACGCGGCTCCAATCGCACGAAGAAGCCTACTCAGTATCTAGTGTTATAGGTGCCTGGCTGCAAGAGACCCAAACTCAGAACACTGGTAGGATGACTCGGAGAATGAGGAACTGGGGACGGAAATGAATGTATCAACCGATGACGCGGTCGAATATCCCAGCGTTGAGGAGCAGCGGGCTTTCCTTCGACAGCGCGTCTTCGAAGCTGACCGTAAGTACCGAATACTCTATGTTGGCAACTTCTTCCAAGGACCGACAGGAATAGTTGCCACGTTGCACCGTTCCTTGGAGACACTTGGCCACACCGTCTTCAAACTAGACACCGCTTTGCATAAGCAGGCGCTGGACAAATCGAGTGGTGCGAGAGGTGGCTATGCACCTGTCTTCTTCCTTCCGCAGTCCATTGAGCGAATATTCGACACATTCCAGCCGCAGATTCTTGTAACGTGCGCAGGTGGATTGGTGCTTACCTCCGAGGATTCCGACTGGCTCCGAGCCCGTGGAGTCATGTCAGTCGGGTTGACCCTCTCCGACCCGGATGTTCAAGAGAGTGTATTTCCGTATGTTCCCAATTTCGACGTACACGCAACCAATTCTAAACTCGCCTTGGACCGCTACCGCCTCGAGGGCCATGCAAATACCTTTCTATTCCCGTTCGGTATAGACCGGAATTACGTCCTACGCACAGTTGCCGAGGATCCCACATTGCGTGCAGATGCTATTTGCATAGGTCACGCACAAGATCGACCTGACAGGCATGAGGTCATGCTGCACCTCGCTGAACACATGGATGTGAAGACATACGGCTCGGGGTGGCCCGTTCCTGATACGGGCTCTGTTTCGGGGGATAGACTCCTTCAGGCAGCCAAGGCTGGTACGTTCCACATAAACTTCCCCGCCACGAGAGCCGGCTATACGAACGTGAAAGTTGGCGTGTTCGAGTCCGTGGGGGCAGGCGCCGTACTCTGCACGACACGCTTCGATGAAATGGCTGACCTTTTTAGTTATGATGATGAAATCGTCGGCTACACAGAGGCTTCGGATCTGGCAGACACCATCAAACGTTTGTTGAACAGGCCAACGGAACTCGAGGGCCTACGACGCCGAGCATTTAATAGGTTGTTGTCCGAACATCTTTACGAGCACCGGTGGATAAGCCTCTTTCGCTCTATCGAAGAATGGCTACAAGGCATTGGCGGCGATTCAGGTTGGGTAGACAGAATCTGGCGCGTCCTAAGCAGTGATCATAAGCGACCTCGTAACGTGATTATCAGCGGATACTACGGTGCTAGGAACCGCGGTGATGATTTGTTGCTCGAAGCGCTACTTCTTCGCATTCGAGAGAAAGTGCCTGACGCAAACGTTATCGCAGCGGCGGTCAATCCATTGGTCGTCGAACGAGATCAGGGTGTACAGGCATTCAAGCGTACCGATCCGTACATATCGGATAGGTATGCCAGTTCGGCCACGGCACTTATTTTGGGTCCGGGTGGTCTGTGGCACGACTACACGATCCAGGCAGGGGACGGTGTTGCTGGAATAGTTAATGGGTCCAGATTATCCCCATCGCACCTGGCACAGTTGCCGCTGATGGTGAAAGCATACGGTGGTGAGTTCCATGTGCACGGGATGGGGGTAGGGCCGCTTGAGGACACATCCGCCAAGGCATCTGTGCGGCTGACTGGCCTCATCTCGGATTCGGTAACGGTTCGTGATGAGGAGTCTCGGGCCTTACTGGACGGAATCGAGAAGGCTTGGCCATCTCGACCACGGGTATCCCCGGATGTTGCGTATACATTGCCGATGGGTAGTCCGACTTCGGCTGAGGGCCACCAATGGCTTCCAACTGAGCCGTATATCGCGGTCAATGTCCGTCCGTTCGGCAAGGATGATGACTCAGTAGCAACTGTTCTCAATACCGTTCTGCGAATTGCGTCTGAACGGAATTGGCATGTCTTGGGAATTCCAATGCAGCCGGTTGATGAGAAGGCCATGGCGGCATGGTTGGATTCTGCGCACCCGTCCTTTACCATCCTTCCGGTCGATGCCCCATGGTCTGTGTTCATGGATGCCCTGAGAAGGGCTGCGGGCATCGTTGCTATGCGGCTCCACACCAATCTCCTCGCACACCGCGCTGGCAAAATGCCCGTAGGGATTGCGTATGACCCCAAAGTCGCTGCACACTTCAAGCAGCTCAAACGAGGCTCGGCTTTTGTGGGCATGCCGGTGAACGGTGATGAATTGCATATTAAGTTGCACGAGGCGATCTCTAGGTCCCGACAATCTGACGGTACGCGGCAACTCGTGACTAGTTTCGAAGAAAGAGCGAATGAATCTCTAAATGAGTTGTGTAGGGCGCTTTCTACTGCCGATGTCAAACTTCCCGACACTGGTTCGATGGTCCATAGCCCATCCAAGGATTCTACTACGAAGCGGCAATTGAGAATCTGGAATCCGGAAGAGTCGCTTGATGTGAGACGGGCAACAGTAAGGGGCTACAATCAATTCGAGCCTGAGAAGGTGGTCCCTTATCAGCGTCGTGACGGCTACACTGGTAGCACGTTTCACCTTGACGTTCGGGCTCCGAAGAAAGGTGATACAGCCGAATGGGGACTACCAGTACGCATCATTGACTCGAACGCGGTTAGAGTCGAGTTATGGATCAAGCCGAAGTACGCCGAGAAACACAAGTTCAAAGGTCGGCTCCTGTATCAGGTATTAGTGGACGAGACGCTGCTGTTTGAGCAAGATGTGACCGCATGGCAGCCGCGCAATAGCGTCTGGATTGGTAAGCGGTCGTCAGAGATGACTGTAAAGGTCCGGATTCTGGCTCTTAGGGACTGTGAGGACTGGAACTGGGGCAAAGCCACGGCGATTACTATCGAGGCGGCCCGAGTGTTGCCCTGGGATCCTCCGTCGGACCAGGATCTCGTGTGGGGAGCATCTAGCCCCGGAGTCCAAGTTGGACCTAATGAACGTGAGTCGCCTGGCAGGGCCTTAGCGGGCGAAGCCTCGCCGGATCAGATTATCAACGACGTGGACCCTCGTGTCCCGACAGGTATAGGCGGGGAATCGGGAGCAAGTAGTGCGCGACCCTGGTGGAAGCTTTGGGGATAGAGATGTCAGACGGGCCAGATCTCTGGCGCCCAGATAGTCGGGCCTGGAGGCACACCACTAAACAGCAACTAGCCGCGTGGCGGTACGGCCATGCGGTCAAAAATAGATCGTTCGATCTTCTCGTCGTTGGCGGAGGTCTATCTGGTGTCGCAGCGGCTGTTGCAGCAAGCCGAAGGGGTACCCGATGTGCGATTATCGAAGAGTCCCATATGCTCGGAGGGCAGGCAAGCACCTCAGCAGTTGCGGCCTTCGATATAACATTCGCGTATGAGGTCCTCTTGAATGGATATGGCCTCTGGGGCGAGATCGTTGACCGTCTCCGCATTGTATACGACTCGTTGGGGTTGGCCATGAATACAGCTCGATATCGAGATGACTCATTGGCTGCGAATCCGGTTATTATTGACCGTGTTCTGGGCGAGATGGTTAAGGAGGCTGGTGTATCAGTCTTCCGGAGGTCGAAGGTTCTCGACGCAGGAACGGCGCGAGTGGGTGTTTCCGTCGACACTGACCGTGGCGTCTTCTCAGGCAAGTATGTAGTAGACGCCACAGAGGATGGTGCCTTGCTGCCTCTGCTTGGGGCGGACCATCGTGTTGGCAACCTCGTGTTCCGAGATGGTGATTTGGGCGCGGGCAGCGCTGATCGGGTCTCTATACAGGACATTACTCAAGCGGTGACAGTTCAGTATTACCCAGGGGGCTTGCCTGACGATCTGAGGGTGCCGGAACCACCACGATATATGCAGTTTAGGAGGGAGTTTCTAGGGACGTATCCTTATGATCCATCAGGCGCACGCGTATCTGATCGGGGTTTTGCCGGGTATCGTGCAACACCCGATTTGAGTGGTAGGGTCGCTTACACTGGCTCCCAGTGGGAGCAGGTAACGCGAACGTCGCTCAATTATTTGAATGATTTCCCAGTTCAGGCCTCCTACCTCCTCGATAAAGATCGGCAACTGCAGGACGATCGGCAAGCTACGCTAAAGACGCTGGCGCTCCTTCACTTCCTTCAACAGGAGGTAGGGGCGCCATGGAGCGTCGCGACTGACGAAGGCTTCGCGGCCATTACGCGTCCTCGGCGGTTCGCTGATCTCGTGCAATTCGAAAATGTCCTGAAGCATTTCCCCCCTAGGGTCTACATGCGCGAATCGCGTCGGGGAATCGGTATAGACACGTTGACTGCGAAGAGCATATTCAGGCACAAGAATCGGACCCCTGCGCGGTGGTATTCAGATGTTGTAGCGGTCGGTACGTATCCACCGGACCTGCACGGTGGACGTGCTGAAGAAGACCTTGAGGATGACTTGGATGAGACATTTCTGGACAAACCTACTACTTGGCGAGAAGGGCCATTCGGTATCCCAAGTGGTTGTTTAATTCACGCGGGGATCCCTAGTCTGCTGCTAGCAGAGAAGAACATCTCTGTGTCACGAATTGTTGCGGGTGCCACTCGGCTGCATCCCACTGTTGTTGGAATCGGTGAAGCGGTGGGCACGCTGGCTTCCATATCTATCAGAACGGATTCGCATCCTACTGAAGTGTCGTCGCTCCAAATTCAAACTAGTCTACTCAGGAACGGTGCGTTTCCATTTCACTCAGCTATTAAGGGGTTGGAGAGGACTGACAGTGATTTCGCTACCGTTGCGCTCGCAGTGATCCGTGAGTTGGTGCCGACGTTCCAAGCGGATTGCGCGGTTGGAGAGCGCGTTCTCGGCGTGGAGCGTGGCGTGGCAAGAACTATTGGTAAGGACATTCTGAATGGGGCGGCGTCGTGGGATAAGTAGCGTAATGCGTGGATTGCGCACGTAGGCCTCGGGTTGTGCCTCCATACTTATGCGTACGCTACCGTTGAGGTAGGGGGCTTGTTGCCCTTGTCGCGCGTCAGACTTAGTGGCAGGACCCGTTTCTTGCGGGTGTGACCTGTGAAGGAGTCTGATCGATCATGGCAAGACCAGCGGCGATCCCGGTGGAGGAGAAGACGAGAATCGTGCTCTCGATTCTTTCCGGTGAAGTGACGGTCGCCGAGGCGCCCCGGCGGGCGAAGGTCTCCGAGCAGTGGGTGGGTAACTGGAAGCGAGCGTTCCTTGAGGCCGGCCGCACGGGCCTGGCCGCGGGCAAGTCCGGGCCCTCGACGCGTGAGGCTCAGCTCGAAGCCGAGGTGCAGGATCTGACCCAGGCGTTGGGTGAGGCGCACCTGGAAGCCCGGGTGTGGAAGAAGAGCGCGGAGGGCCAGGTGGGCCCTTCGAGGACCTCGAGGTGATCCGCGTTGAGGCGGGCATGCCGACGTCGAGGTTCTGTGCGGTGATCGGCGTGCCCGAGCGGACCTGGCGGCGTTGGCAGGCCAAGGCACGGCAAACACGACCGCCGAAGGGTCCGTGGCCTCGCCCGGTTCGGGAGAACGCACGTGACGCCCGACTCGTGCCACTTTCCGCTGATTGATGTGGCGTCGTAGCGTTGTCGCTGGTCAACGGGTCGGCGTGGAGGGCGGCGACACACTAATTGGGGGTCAGTAGGGTCGTCTGGTGGTGTTCGTGCGCAAGGTCCGGACCGCCTCGGGGGCGACGGCGGTACAGATCGCCGAGCGTCAGGGCGGTCGGGACAAGGTCTTGGAGCATTTGGGCTCCGCGCACACCGAGGCCGAGTTGGCGGCGCTGCTGGAGGCCGCTCGAGCGAGGATCTACCCAGGCCAGGGAGAGCTGGACCTGAGTGCCGGGTCGGTCCCGGCGGGCTGGTCGGTGATCAGGTCCAAGTCCAGCGAGCTGCTGTGGCAGGTGCTCTCGAGCGCCTACGCGCAGCTGGGGTTCGACGTGCTGGGCGACGAGGCGTTCAAGCAGTTGGTCCTGGCCCGACTGGTGGAGCCGACCAGCAAGGCCGACTCGATCCGGGTGCTGGAGGAGCTCGGTGTCCCGCACGCCTCCCTGCGCACGATGTTCCGGTCCCTGGCCCGCTGCCAGGAGCGGGGCTACCGTGACCAGGTCGCCGCGGCCTGCTTCGCCCACGCCGCCGCGCACGGTGACCTGTCCCTGGTGCTCTATGACGTCACCACGCTCTACTTCGAGGCCGACGACGAGGACGAGTTGCGCAAGGTCGGCTACTCCAAGGAACGCCGGGTCGATCCCCAGGTCGTGGTCGGGTTGCTGGTCGACCGCAACGGGTTCCCGCTCGAGGTCGGCTGTTTCGAGGGCAACAAGGCCGAGGCCAGCACGATCCTGCCGATCGTGAACGCGTTCGCGCAGCGGCACTCGTTGGCGGACATGGTCATCGTCGCCGACGCCGGCATGCTGTCCGCCGGCAACCTGAGAGAGTTGGATGAGGCGAACCTGCGGTTCATCGTCGGCTCCCGGGTCACCAAGGCCCCGAACGACCTGGCCTCCCACTTCCGCTGGCACGGGGAGGCGTTCACCGACGGGCAGGTCATCGACACCATCACCCCACGGGTGGCGACCGACCGTGCCAGGGGCAGCAACGACGTCAAGAAACGGGCCGAGCCTGTGTGGGACCCAGCCACCCATCAGCGGTCCTGGCGGGCGGTGTGGGCCTACTCAGCCAAGCGCGCGGCCCGGGACAACAAGACCCTGACCCTGCAGGAGAACAAGGCCAAGGCCGTCGTCGCCGGTGAGAAGGCGGCGCGCACTCCCCGGTTCGTCAAGCACACCAACGGCGCCAAGGCCCTGGACGAGGCGGCGCTGGCCCGCTCCCGGCGGCTGGCCGGGTTGAAGGGCTACGTCACCAACCTGCCCGCCACGCTCATGCCCGCGGCCGAGGTGATCAGCTCTTACCACTCGTTGTGGCAGGTCGAGGTCTCGTTCCGGATGACCAAGAGCGATCTACGTGCCCGCCCCGTGTTCCATCACCAACGCGAGGCGATCGAGGCTCACCTGACCGTCGTCATGACCGCCCTGGCCATCGCCCGGTCCCTGCAGGAGGCCACCGGGCTGAGCATCAAGAAGATCGTCCAGGCCCTACGGCCCATCCAGCAGATCACCGTCAACATCGCCGGCCACGAGCACACCGCCACCGACCCACTCACCGACACCGCTCGCGACATCCTCACTGCGACGGGCACCGACTGGCTAACACACTAAAGCGGCATGACTCGGGTGATCCGCGTTGAGGCGGGCATGCCGACGTCGAGGTTCTGTGCGGTGATCGGCGTGCCCGAGCGGACCTGGCGGCGTTGGCAGGCCAAGGCACGGCAAACACGACCGCCGAAGGGTCCGTGGCCTCGCCCGGTTCGGGAGAACGCACGTGAGGCGGCGCGCCGGCACGCGCTGGCCCATCCGGCGTGGGGCCATCGCAAGGTCTGGGCGATGTGTCGGCATGACTCGGGACAACGGCGGACCGTTCCGCTCATTCCGGTTCGAGCACTTCATCACCGCCCACCCCGAACTGCACCACGTGCGCACGCGGGTCAAGACACCCGGAGTAGTGCCCCATAGAGTGGTGTAGCCCTGGTGGCCGCGTCGTTGTGGACGTGGGCGCGGTCACCGTGGTCCTTCGAGTCAACCTTCCACAGAATCCTCGAAAGGACATCATCACGATGACCGCTCCTCATATTGTCGACCCTGCCGGCCTGCTTGGCGAGGCCCTGTCCGAGGCCTCCCCGGATCTGATGCGATCACTGCTGCAGACAGTGATCAACGCTTTGCTGTCGGCCGACGCCGATGCGGTGGTCGGGGCCGAGTGGGGCCGGCCGAGCCCCGAGCGCACGGCCCAGCGCAACGGCTACCGGCATCGGCCCCTCGATACCCGGGTGGGGACCATCGACATGGCCATCCCCAAGCTCAGATCGGGCACCTACTTTCCCGAGTGGCTGCTCGAGCGGCGCAAGCGTGCCGAGTCCGCGCTGATCACCGTGGTCGCTGACTGCTACCTCGCCGCAGTTTCCACCCGCCGGATGGACAAGTTGGTCAAGACCCTGGGCATCAACGCGCTGAGCAAGTCCCAGGTCTCACGCATGGCCAGCGACCTCGATGAGCACGTGGAGCAGTTCCGCCACCGGCCGTTGGACCAGGCCGGCCCCTTCACGTTCGTGGCCGCCGATGCCCTGACTATGAAGGTCCGCGAGGGCGGAGGCGTGGTCAACGCCGTGGCGCTGGTGGCTACCGGCGTCAACGGTGACGGACACCGTGAAGTCCTGGGCCTGCGGGTGGCTACCTCGGAGACCGGTGCCGCCTGGAACGAGTTCTTCGCCGACCTGGTCGCCCGCGGGCTGGCCGGGGTGCGCCTGGTCACCAGTGACGCCCATGCCGGGCTCAAGGACGCGATCGCGGCGAACCTGCCCGGCGCGGTATGGCAGCGCTGCCGCACCCACTACGCCGCCAACCTGATGGCCATCACCCCCAAGTCGATGTGGCCGGCAGTCAAGGCCATGCTGCACTCGGTCTACGACCAACCCGACGCCGCCAGCGTCAACGCCCAGTTCGACCGGCTCATCGACTACGTCACCGAGAAACTTCCCGCGGTCGCCGAGCACCTGGCCAACGCCCGCGAGGACATCTTGGCGTTCACGACCTTCCCCAAGGAGGTGTGGACCCAGATCTGGTCCAACAACCCCGCCGAGCGACTCAACCGCGAGATCCGCCGCCGCACCGACGCAGTGGGCATCTTCCCCAACCGGGAAGCAATCGTGCGCCTCGTAGGAGCCGTGCTAGCCGAACAGACCGATGAATGGGCCGAAGGCCGCCGCTACCTCGGACTCGACGTCCTAGCCCGCTGCCGACTCACCGCCATCGAAAACACCCGAAACGAGGTGACCACCGACCCCGACCCCAGACTCGAACTCAGCGCCTGAAAACCCGACCGAAGGAATCAGCCGCTACACCACTCCCGGGGACTTGACCACACCCGGGCAGAACGGCTCACGCGAACGCGGCTTCGGCTCGCTGAAGTACGAGCGACTGTTCCTCGAAGAGATCGATGACGTCTTAGCCTGGATCCACCGATGTGAGCTGGCGCAGGTCCGGCGTGTGAGAGCGAGAATGCCCCTCTGACCTGGGAAAATACGACTTGTTCAAGGCACGTATCCCACGCAAGAAGGGCATCTCGTAGATGCAAC